>CAZNZH010000913.1:0-2376 GCA_964577445.1 uncultured Myxococcales bacterium | reverse complement strand
GTCGTGACCTGACCCCCGGCGCGGACTCTCCTTGCGCATCCGGGGCGCTTCCACTAGGAAGTGCCTGCCCGTCCCCCCAAGGACCCGCCGAATGCCGAGGCCTCCCCACCCCACGCCGCCACCTGCGCCCCCGAGCGCCGCAGGCCTGCCGGTCGCGCCCTCCATGGGCCCGGCCCTCGACGCGATCCACACGCCCTTTGAGGCCCCCCGCGAGCCCGCCGTCGTCGACCGCCGCGTCGCGTTCATCTGCGCCCTCGCCATCCTCGTCGCCCTCGCCGCCGGCTTCATCGCCCAATTCCTGACGTCGCTCATCTCCCTGGTGACCAGCCTCGCCTTCCACCAGCGCCTGGGCACCACCGCGTCCAGCCCCTTCGACCACCAGCTCGGCCCCGCCGTCATCCTGGTCCCGGTCATCGGCGGCCTCATCGTCGGCGTCATGGCGCGCTACGGCTCCAAAGCCATCCGCGGCCACGGCATCCCCGAGGCCATGGAGCAGGTCCTCACCAACCAGAGCCGCATCCCCTGGCGCCTCACCTTCCTCAAGCCGCTGTCCGCCGCCATCGCCATCGGCACCGGCGGCCCCTTCGGCGCCGAGGGCCCCATCATCGCCACCGGCGGCGCCCTCGGCTCCCTGGTCGGCCAGCGCATCAAGGTCACCGCCGACGAGCGCAAGGTCCTCTTAGCCGCAGGCGCGGCCGCCGGCATGGCCGCCACCTTCGGCAGCCCCGTCGCCGCCGTCCTCCTCGCCATCGAGCTCTTGCTGTTCGAATACCGCGCCCGCTCCGTCATCCCGGTCGCCCTCGCCGCCTGCGTCGCCACCGTCGTCCGCATGGGCTTCCTCGGCTCCACCCCCGTCTTCCCCATGGCCACCGACCTCATCGAGCCCGGCGGCGTCGCCCTCACCACCTACGTCTTGCTCGGCGCCGTCATCGGCGTCGCCTCGGTCTACGTCACCCGCGTCGTCTACGCGATCGAAGACGCCTTCGAGCGCCTGCCCGTCCACTGGATGTGGTGGCCCGCCCTCGGCGCGGTCGCCGTCGGCGTCATCGGCTACTTCGCCCCTCGCACCCTCGGCGTCGGCTACATCAACATCGAAGAGATCCTGCGCGGCCACCTCGTCGGCCAGAGCCTGCTCATCCTCGGCGTCGCCAAATTCGTCTCCTGGGCCGTCGCCCTCGGCAGTGGCACTTCCGGTGGCACTCTCGCCCCGCTCTTCACCATCGGCGGCGCTCTCGGCGCCCTGCTCACGGCGCTCCTCGCCTCCCAAGCCCCCCACTACGGCATCGACCCGCGCATCGGCGCCCTGGTCGGCATGGCCGCCATGTTCGCCGGCGCCTCCCGCGCGCTGCTGACCTCCGTCGTCTTCGCCTTCGAGTGCACCCGCCAGCCCATCGGCCTGCTCCCGCTGCTCGGCGGCTGCGCGGCGTCCTACTTCGTCTCCTCGCTGCTCATGCCCAACTCCATCATGACCGAGAAGCTCGCCCGCCGCGGCCTGCGCGTGTCGTCGGAGTACCAGGTCGACTTCCTCAGCGGCGTCCTGGTCCGCGACTTCGCCACGACCACGTTGACGACCCTCGACGCCCACGCCACGGTCCAAGCCGCCCGCGCCGTGCTCGCGTCGTCGCGCCACCACGGCTTCCCGGTCCTCGACGGCGGCCTCCTCACCGGCATCCTCACCCGCCGCGAGCTCCTCGACCCCGCGCTCTCCCTCGACGCCGAGATCGGCCCCCTGGTCCGCCGCGCCCCGGTCGTCGTCTTCCCCGACAACTCCTTACGAGAAGCCGCCGACCACATGGTCGAATCCCGAGTCGGCCGCATCGTCGTCGTCGCCCCCGACGCCCCCCGCACGCCGCTGGGCATCCTCACCCGCAGCGACCTCCTAAGCGCCCACCGCGGCCGCATCCAGGCCCGCGACGTGCCGCAATCCCCCCAGCGGGAATAGGCATCAGACACCTGCGCCCCCGCCGGGGTGCTGCTGGCCGCTGGGATCGCGGTCCGTGGCGCGCGTGGAAGACCCCCTCACCCGTTCACGGCGCCATGAACCCGTCTTCGGTCAGGAGCTTCTTGTCGAAGGTGGCGACTTGCTCGCACCCGGCGTCGTGCGCCCGGTCGGCGATGAAGAAATAAAGAAATAGGCGTCTGACGCCCAGACTACACATTTTTCACGCTGCGACATGTGCAGTCCGAGCGTCTGAGGCTACCTGCCGCCTCAGCCTGCGCACTCAGTCGCAGACCAGCCGCGGTTGGCAGGCCCAGCTCGCCGAGGTCGGGTCGTAGCGGCAGGTGGCGAGACCAAATAGGCGAAATAGGCGTAGGCGAAATAGGCGTCTGACGCCCAGACTCGTATCTTGGCGACCCGTTATAGTGGGGTTGCGC
>CAZNZH010000912.1:0-2377 GCA_964577445.1 uncultured Myxococcales bacterium | reverse complement strand
CTGCCCCTCGCCGGGCCGGTGGTGGCGCCCCTGGCGGCCGCCATGACCTTCGCGCTGGCCATCAAGGCCGGCCGCGGCCCGCTGCCCGACCCGGGGACCGTGATGGGGGCGGTCACCGCGCTGCACATCGGCGCGACCCTGTTGGGCTTCTTGCTCTTCGCGCCGGCCTACGTGTTCAGCGTGCTGTTTTTGGGCCAGGAGTATCATCTGCGGTCCAAGACGCGCGGCTCCGCGCGGCTGCCCAGCCTCCTCGGGAGCGAGCAGCTCGCGTGGCGCCTCGTGTACGTCGGATTCCCGCTCTACTCCATCGGGGTGTTGCTGGGCTTTGTCTGGCAGGAGCGCGCGGGCGTTCACGTCGCGTGGCAGGCAGAGCATGTCCTCGCCGCGATCAGTTGGGGGCTCTACGCGTACCTCACGGGCCGCCGCCTGAAGACGGGGTGGCGGGGCCGCCAGTCCGCGCTGGTCATGCAGGTCGCGTTCGTCACCACGCTCGCCGCCGTCATGCTCTACGTGATGAGGTAGCGCGTGCGGCTGATGCTCATGGGGATGAGTCACCGATCCGCTCCCGTCGGCCTGCGCGAGGCGTTCGCGGTCGCGGCGGACGACCTGCCGAGGGTGCTGCACGCGCTGGTGGCCGAGCCCGGGATCGCCGAGGCGATGGTGCTCTCGACCTGTAACCGCGTCGAAGCCTACGTCGTGCCCGAGGACGAAGCCGAGGCGCGCGCCGCGCTGATGCGAGTGCTGGCCGCCCATCGGGGCCTGGACCTGCGCGCCATCGAGGCGGCGACCTACGCGTCGCGCGGCCGAGACGCCGTGCACCACCTGCTGCGCGTCGCGTCCAGCCTGGACTCGATGGTGGTCGGCGAGCCCCAGATCCTGGGCCAGGTGAAGGAGGCGGCTCACCTCGCGCGCGCGGCCGGGACGGTCGGGCCGCTGTTGGGTCGGCTGCTCGACCGCACCTTCGCGACGGCCAAATCGGTGCGGACGCAGACCGGGATCGGCGAGCACGTCGTCTCCATCGGGTCGGTCGCCGTCGACCTGGCGCGCCGCATCTTTCAGCACCTCGAGGACTCCAAGGTGCTGCTGGTGGGCGCCGGCAAGATGGGCGAGGCCACGGCTCGGGCCCTCGCCGGGGCGGGCGCGGCGCGGGTCTACGTCGCCAACCGGTCCTACGATCGCGCGGTGGGCCTGGCCGACCGTCACGGCTGGCGGGCCCGCGCCCTCACCGAGCTCGAGGAGCTCTTGGCCGAGGTCGACATCGTCATCACGTCGACGGGCGCCCCGCGTCCGATCATCGATATGGCCTTGATGCGCCGCGTCATCCCACGGCGAAAATACCGCCCGCTCTTCATGGTTGACATCGCCGTGCCGCGGGACGTCTCCCCCGAGGTTGGCGAGCTGGATACGGTGTATTTGTATAACGTCGACGACCTGGAAGGCGTCAGCCGTGACGCGATGGTGCAACGCGAAAGCGAGGCCGGCGCCGCCGAGGGGCTGGTTCGGATGGAGCTGGAGACCCTCGAGCGCTGGTACGAGCAGCTCACGGTGCAGCCGACGCTGGCGGCCATCCGCCGCCGCGCCGAGTCCATCGCGGTGGCCGAGGTGGAGCGGACCCTGCAAAAACGCTTGGCCCACCTCGAGGCCAGGGATCGCGAGGCCATCAGCAAGATGACCGCCGCCCTGGTCGCGAAGATCCTGCACCCGACGATGACCGTGCTACGCCAACATGCAGGTGAGGCCGCGACGACGGAGCTGTTGGCGACCGCGCGGCTGCTGCACGGGCTGGACGTGGACGCGCCCGGCGACCCACGCGAGGATGGTGAGACATGAAGCTGACGATTGGAACCCGCGGATCCGCGCTGGCCCTGGCGCAATCGGAGCACATCCGGGACCGGCTGCTGGCGCTGCCCGGTGCCGAGGTGGAGGCGGTCGAGCTGAAGATCATCCACACCCGCGGCGACCAGGTGCTGGACGTGGCGCTCAGCAAAGTCGGCGGCAAGGGGCTCTTCACCAAGGAGCTGGAAGACGCGCTCCTGGCCGGCGAGGTGGACCTGGCCGTCCACTCGCTCAAGGACATGCCCTCGGAGCTGCCGCCGGGGCTGGTGCTGGCCGCGACCACCGCCCGCGAAGACCCGCGGGACGCCTGGGTGCGCCCCGATGGTGCGCCCGCCCGAGATCTGGCCGAGCTCGCCCCGGGGGCCGTGGTCGGGACCTCGAGCTTGCGGCGCCAAGCGCAGCTCCTCGCCCTGCGCCCGGACCTGCGCGTCGTCCCGCTGCGTGGCAACGTGGGCACGCGGCTTCGAAAGCTCGACGAGGGCGTCGACGGCATGGAGGCGATCGTCCTCGCCGCGGCGGGGCTGCGTCGCCTCGGCCTGGG
>CAZNZH010000911.1:0-2383 GCA_964577445.1 uncultured Myxococcales bacterium | reverse complement strand
GCTGATGACCTTCACCTACTGCTTGCAGATCGCCCACCGCGAGATGCGAGCGCAGGTCAACGCGTTCGACCGGCTGGCGCTGCGAATTCACGGGTTCGGCAGCGTCGGCGAGGCGCCCGCGGACGTCCTGGCGCGGGTGACCGGGCGCGAGACCCCCATCGCCTTAGCCATCGTCGCGTTTGTGATGGCGCTGCTGGCCCTGCGCACCCGCGCGCGGGTCGGCCTCGCCCCCGACGCGCCGTCTCCTCCGGGCTCGTGGCCGAAGCGGCTCGGCCTCGCGGTCGCGCTCGTCCTGCTCGCGTGGGGCTTCTTCGAGCTGGTCGCCGTGACCCCCTCGCGGTGGATGTGCCTGGGCAGCTTGGCGGTCGTGACCGTGATGGCGCTTCACCGCGCCCTGACGACCGCGGCCTACGCCGGGGCCGCGTCGGTCGTGCTCGGCGCGGCGCCGGTCGCGTGGTTTTTCGCGACCCACGTCGAGGAGCAGTACCTGTGGAGCGTGGAGCTCTCCAGCGTGCTCCTGATGTACGTCGGCTTCTTGGGCGCCTCCATGGCCACCCGGGATCGCAAGCACATCCGCGTCGACGCGGTCCGCAAGAAGATGTCGCCGCGCCAGCTCCCGCTCTACAACGCGGTCGGCGGGCTGGTGACCATCCTCTTCTGCATATTCTTGGGCGGGCTGGCGCTGCACTTCCTCATCGGCAAGGTCGAGCGTGGCGGCACGATGCAGGCCAGCGGGCTGCCCGACTGGGTGATCAGCCTGCCCATCGCGGTCGCGCTCGCGATCATGGTCGTGCGCTTTAGCGGGCACTTCGTCCGCGACCTCGGGATGTGGCGCCGCGGCGAGCTCGCTGAGCCCGAAGCGGTGGATCTGCACTGATGCTCGACACCACGCTCCACGACGCCCTCATGCACGCGGCCGTCGCCCCCCTGGCCGGTGGCGGCATCCTGGTCACGGTCGTCCTGCTCGTGCTGGTGGCCCTGGGCGTGCCGCTCTTCGTGGTCATCGGCGGCTTCGCGGTGGCGTGCTTTTTGGCGTGGCCCGAGTACGCCAACACCTTCGAGTCCATCGACGGATTCGCGAATAATTTCAACTTCATCGAGCGCATGGTCGAGCTGGCCGAGCAGCCGACCATGGTGGCGATCCCCTTCTTCATGATCGCCGGCGCCATCATGAGCCGCGGCGCCATCGCCACGCGGCTGGTGGCCTTCGCCAACGCGCTCTTCGGGTGGCTCCCCGGCGGCCTCGCCCTGAGCACCATCGCCGCCTGCATGTTCTTCGCGGCGATCTCGGGCTCCTCCCCGGTCACCGTCATCACCATCGGCGCGATCATGCTGCCGGCGCTGGTGGAGGCGGGCTACGGCGAGCGCCTCGGGCTGGGGCTGGTGACCACCGCGGGCACCCTCGGCATCATCATCCCGCCCTCGATCCCCATGATCGTCTACGCGATCTTCGCCACCAGCGCTGGCGAGGTCGTGAACATCGAGGACCTCTTCATCGCCGGCATCGGCCCCGGCCTCCTCATCGGCGTCCTCCTGGCGGGCTACTGCCTCATCCGGGGGCGCGGCATCCCCCGGGACCGCTTCTCGCTCAAGCGGGTGGTCAGCACCTTCCTCGACGGCATCTGGGCGCTCTTTTTGCCCTTCTTCATCCTCGGCGGCATCTACCTCGGCGTCTTCAACGCCACCGAGGCCTCCGCCATCAGCGTCGTGCTCGCCCTGGGCATCGAGCTGTGGGTCCACCGCAGCCTCACGCTGTCGGACCTGCCCGACATCCTCGCCGAGACCGCGGTCCTGATGGGCTCCATCCTGGTCATCATCTGCGTGGCCTTTGGGTTTTCCGAGTTCATGGCGATCAAAGAGGTGCCCGACGCCATCGTCCACTGGCTGGCCGGCTTCGAGCTGACCCCCTTCACCTTCATCCTGCTGCTCAACGTCCTGCTGCTCGTCGTCGGCTGCCTGATGGACATCATCAGCGCGATCATCCTCTTCGTGCCGCTGATCGCGCCCATCGCGGGGCAGTTGGGCTTCGACCCGGTCCACTTCGGCCTGATCTTCATCGTCAACCTCGAGATCGGCTACCTCACGCCGCCGCTCGGTCTGAACCTCTTCGTCGCCACCACCTACTTCAAGAAGCCCTTCGGCATGGTGATCCGCTCGGTGGCGCCCTTCCTCCTCTTGCTCGTCCTGAGCCTGGGCATCGTGACCTGGGTGCCCTCCGTGTCGCTCGGCATCAACAACCTGCGCACGGACAAGCCGTTTTGGACCCCGTTCCCGTCGGGCACCGTCTTGCGGCCCGTGGAGCAGGTGGACGAGGAGAGCTACCTGGCGCCGGACGCCGAGCTGCCCGAGCCCGACCCGGCCGCCGAGGGCGACGGTGGCGGCT
>CAZNZH010000910.1:0-2387 GCA_964577445.1 uncultured Myxococcales bacterium | reverse complement strand
CTCCCACGTGCCCGATTGCGCCCCCAACCCCAGGGCCGCCGCGCGCCGAAACGCGTCCACAGCCTGCCCCCAGTGCTCGTTGATCATCGCCGCCTCGCCCAGGACCCGCCACGCGACGCCCAGATCCGGCAGCCGCTCCACCGCCAGCCTCGCCTGGTCCATCGCCTCGCCCGCCTCCATGAGCGCGATGGCCAGACGGGCGCTGAGCAGCCACGACGCTCCGATCGTCTCCGGCCGCTCCCGATACTCGGCGATCTTCAACTGAATCCGCCGCTCGATGCCGGCCCGCTCCTCGCCGTGGCCCTCGACCGCCATGGTCCGCAGCGCGCCCAGCGCCGCCGACGTCCGATCCGGGGCCAGCTCCATCGCTCGCAGGTAGTGTTCGCGCGCCTTGTCGAACCGCCCCGAGTAGATCGCCGCGTCTCCCTCGATCATCGCGCGATCGTAGTCCGACAGCTCCCGCGGCGGCACCTCCCGCTCCAGGCGGCCCTCCTCCTCGCGCGGCCGGCGCCGGGACGTCGAGCCCCCGCCCTCCGCGACGGCCCCCCCGATCGCGGCGGGCGTCGCGCTGGCGTCCGGTAGCGGCCGCTCCGACCGGCAGCTCCCCACGGCGAGCCCGCCGAACGCCAGGGTGGCGACGGCGACGAACTCCAGCGCGAGGGCGGGGCGGGCGAGCATGGCCGCGGACGATAGCAGCGGCAGCCCGCCTGGGCTACGCTTCCCGCCCCAGGACGAGCCGGGAGCGAACGATGAGCGAGCCGACCAGCGAAGAGGTCGTCCAAGAGATAGTGCAGGCCCTGGCGGCGGCGCACGCGCAGAAGGTCCGCGGATTCGTCGCCGTCCGCTGCACCGGCCCGCGCGAGGTCGACCACGCCCGCGAGACCCTGATCCGCACGCCGGCGCCCTTCCCCTGGAAATCCCTGCCCGCGGCGGAGATCGACCCCCCCGATCTCCTCGGCTACGTCATGCACGCCAGCACCGCGCGCGGCCCCTGCTTTCTGGCGTACGGCCTGCCCCGGGGCCGCGACGGCGCCGTCCTGGAGCGCTTCATCGAGCTGATCAGCGTCGCCGGCCGCAAGTACGTCATGGCGCCGTACATGATGGTGCTGCTGCTCACCATCGACGAGATCAAGGACCTCAGCCGCGGCGCGCCGCAGTTCTGGCGCAGCCGCGACAAGTTCATCGGGTGGCCCGTGCAGGACGCCGCCTCGCGCTTCGTCCCCGCCACATCCGGCGCGGCCCCCGCCACCCGCGGTGGCGGTGTGGCGGCCGCCGGCGGCAACCTGCGCTCCATTCAAGCGGCCATCGAGCGCGCCGGCGGGGGCTTGGAGTCGATCTTCGGCAACATCCAGATCAACGACTACGAGATCGCCGGCGACACCTACGGGTTGGCGCCGTGGGCCGGCGCGCCCTTCATGGAAGGCGACGAGGTGCCGCCCTACATCGCGAGAGCCGCGCCGCCCGCCGGCCGCCGCTGGGGCAAGACCCTGGCCGCTGGCGACGCCGAGGGCGCCGAGATCATCGACGCCTGCCGCCTGATGCTGGACCAGCGCAAGACCGAGCACGCCCGCCAAGAGCTCGCGCGCGCCGCCAAGCGCTTCCGCGGCATGCACAACGGTCCGGCGACCGCGGAGTGCTACGTGCTGCTCGGCTCGGCCAACGAGATGCGCTTCGACCACAGCGTGGCGCTCGAGTGGTACGAGCAGGCCCTCGCGGTCTTTGAGCACATCGGCGACGACCCGGGCGTGTCCGACGCGCTCAATATGATCGGTCGCCTCCGTTTTGTGCACGGCGACCTCGACGGCGCCTTCAGCTTCTTCGACCGCGCGATGCGGCACGACGAGGAGGCCGGCGACGACCTGCGGCTGGCGTCGGGCTACCGGCGCATCGGCATCATCTTGGAAGAGCGCAACGAGCTGCGGGAGGCCCTGCTGCTCTACGAGCGCGCCGCCGAGATCGAGCGGCGCAACAACGACCGCTTCGCCCTCAGCCGCAGCCTGCATCACCAAGCGCGCCTGCATCAGCGCAAGGAGATGTTTCAGCAAGCGCGCGACCTGCTGGCCCAGAGCCTGTCGATCAAGGAGGAGCTGGCGGATCTCTCGGGCCTCGCCGCCGGCTATCACGAGCTGGGCAACCTCGATCTGCGCCAGGGCGACCACAGCGCGGCCCATCACTCGTACAAGCAGGCGCTGGAGATCGAAGAGCAGTTGGGCGACATCCCCGGCATCGCGGTCACCCAAGCCCAGCTCGGCCTGGTCTACCGCGAGCAGCTCGACTACCCGGCGGCAGCGCGCGCGCTGATCGTCGCCCGCGAGCTGTTCTACCGGCTACAGTCGCCCTACGTGACGCCGATGGAGACCACCCTCGACGGCCTCCGCTCCGCGCTC
>CAZNZH010000909.1:0-2392 GCA_964577445.1 uncultured Myxococcales bacterium | reverse complement strand
CCAGCGCCAGCGGCCGAACCGGCGCCGCCCGCGGCCGCCGCGCTCGAGGTCGCGCCCGCCCCCGAGCCTCCACCCGCGCCGCGGGTCGACGCGCTCCCGGCGTTTGACCGGGCCGGGCTCATCGCCCACATCAACAAGAGCGGCGCGCGGGCCACCGTGGTCGCGGTCTGGGCCTCGTGGTGCGTCCCCTGCGTCGAGGAGATGCCGATGCTGAGCCGCTACTACCAAGCGCATCGCGCCGACGGGCTCGAGATCCTCGGGCTGGCCCTCGAAGACCGGAGCGCGTCCGGTGACAAGATCCAGCGCGTGCTCGACCGCGTGCGGGTCTCGTACCCCATGGCCGTCATCGCCGCCGGGCAGGCGGAGGCGTTCATCGCCGCCACCAGCCGCGACTGGGACGGCATGCTCCCCGCGGCGATCCTCTTCGACGGCGGCGGTGAGCAGCGCGGGTTCGTCACGCAGCAGCTCAGCGAGGAGGCTCTAGCAGCTCTGGTCGAGCCTCTGCTGAACCGGTGACGGCGGCGCAGGCAAACGTGTCGACGGCGCCGATACGATCCGACGCCGAGGCGGAGCGGGTCGAGTACCTGTTGCTGAGCGACGTCCACCTCACCCAGGTCTTGGAGTCGCCCATCCGTGGGTGGTGGGCGTACAAGGATCCCAGCGCGCGCCAAGATCTGGAGCTGGTAGCGCTGCTCGAGCAGGTCCAGGCCATGCGGCCCAGTCGCTTCGCGCGCACGGACGTCATCTTCGGTGGAGACACCTGGGACTTCGACTCCGTCTACGGCGGCCCGGAGCACCCGACGCTGCCCTCGGAGGGGCTGCCGCCCACCGTGGCCGGGAGCGTCTGGAAGATCCGCCGGCTCCTTGAGGACCACCCCGCCTTCATCGCGGGGCTGGCGCGCTTTTTGGCCGACGGCAACCGCGTGATCTTCCTCATGGGCAATCACGACCGCGAGCTCGCCTTCGACGAGGTCGCCGAGGTCCTGCGCCTCGCCCTCGCCGCCGCCGCACCGCCGGGCAAGTCCCCCGCCGTCGCAGCCGCCATCTCGTTTGAGCCGTGGTTCGTCTACATCCCGGGCGTCCTCTACGTCGAGCACGGCCAGCAATACGACGGGACGTGCAGCTACCGGGACGTGCTCTCGCCCTTCGTCCCCGCCCATCGACGCGCTCCCCGTGAGCTCGAGGCGTCCATGGGCTCGCTGATGGGGCGCCACGTGCTGTCGAGCCTCGGCTCCTTCAACCCCTTCGACGACGACAGCTTCCTGAAGTCCCTGTCCGGCTACGGGAAGCACGCGTACGAGTACTACTGGCCCAAGCGCCGCTTTCTCTCCATCTATGTAAGCCGCTCATTTCGCGTCGTGCGTCTGCTGCGCCGTCAACGTCGCCGAGTTCTGGCCTCGCACCCGGACCACGCCGCGCTCTACGCCCGCTACGCGCGCACCAAGCACGTCGACGCAGACTTCATCGCGCTCTTGCGCCGCCTGGGCTCGGTGCCGATCTGCGATCGCCCGCGGCACCTCTTTCACGAGCTGTGGCTCGATCGCCTCATCACGGCCGTCGTCGCCATCGTCATCGTGACCGCCGGCATCATGAACGCCGAGAGCTGGGTCCAGGGCATGCTGATGCTCGGCCTCATCCCACCGGCGCTCTTCGTCCTGCGCGCCATGGGCCGCGGCAGCCTGGCGCTCCAAGAGCGGGCCCGCTGGGGCTTGGTGGCCGAGCAGATCGCGTCTCATCTCGCCGTCCCCATCGTCGCCTTCGGTCACAGCCACCGCCCCGAGCGCCGGCCGCTCAGCAACGGCGGCCGCTACTATAACCTCGGCACCTGGGCGCCGGTCGCCGACCCCGCGGAGCAGCAGGCGCTGGTGCGCGCGCGCCGCTACCTCATCGTCCGCCACGTGGGACCGGGCCGCACCTATGTCGCCTTTCAACGCTGGCGCGGCGACGGCCCCGACGCGAACTGGTAGCCGATCCCCGCCCGGCGGCGGGCGCTCGAGTGGGGCCCGTGGACCCCGGCGGGGTTCATCGTCCCCAGGCCTGGGACCTGAAACCAGGGCCCCTCGCGGCCCCCCGAAGCCCCGATGGAGCCCCGAGGCCGCTCGCTGGACGCATCCGAGGCAGTGGCACGTTCCTTGCTCTCTTTTTCGACGGGTCGTCAGTCGCGTCCGCCCCCGAGACAACACAAGGCGGAAAAACATCACTGGGACCGACCCCCCAGCAACGCGCGCGACCCACCTTCCGCAAGCCCCCCGAGGGGCACGAGACGCCGGCGCCCCCGCGAGGGTCGCCGGCGCCTCTGCGTGTGGGGCCGCCCTCACCGGCGCTCGGTCCGCCCCGGCGACCCTCACACCGCCCTGGTCCGCCCCGCTGGGCGCGCAGGTCGCCCCACGCG
>CAZNZH010000908.1:0-2392 GCA_964577445.1 uncultured Myxococcales bacterium | reverse complement strand
GATTCTCACCACCGCGGGTGCAGGCCCTGGTCATCGCCGGGACCGCGCTCTGCGGGCCTTCGCGCGGCGATGGCGGCCCTGAGGAGCTCGCGATGATGACCTTGACGGGGCGCGTGAAATCGCCCGCATCTTGGGCCAGGCGTTGGCGCCGGAGGGTGAGCGCGCTCTGCGTCGGCCTCATCGGGTGCTTCGCGGGCGCCGCGCAGGCGCAGACCGTCATCAACACGGGGGTCGACGCCCAGCAGCTCGAGGCCGGCCCGGGGCAGCGAGACATCCTGGGCGTGACCGGCTCCGGGGTGGGGCCCCACCTGGGCTGGCGCGCCGGCGTGCTCGCCCATCTCAGCAGCCGCCCGCTGACGCTTCGCCGCGGCGGCACCAGCACGCGCCTGCTCGACAAGCAGCTCACCCTCGACATCTTCGGCTCCCTGGGCCTGCTCGAGCGCCTCGAGATCGGCGTCGCGCTGCCCGTCACGCCCTATCAGACCGGCGACGTGCACCCGGCCTTCCCGCTGGACACCGGCGAGAGCCTCGAGGGCGCCGGCCTGGGCGACCTCCGGGCGACACTGAAGGTCGCGCTCTTCGGCCACGAGGAGGGCTTTCGCCTGAGCCTGTCGGGCGAGTTTCGGCTGCCCACGGGCGACACGGGCCTGGACATGAGCGACGGGGCCTTGGTCGCGACGCCGCTGCTGCTGCTGGGCTACACGACCAGCGGCGGGTTCCGGTTCGAGCTGGAGGCCGGCGCCCGGCTGCGCCAGAAGCGCCAGGTCCTCAACGTCACCATGGGCAACGAGCTGGTCTATGGCTTCGCGGCCCACCTGCCGCTCGGCAAGCTGCCGCTCGCGCTGCAAGCGACGATTCAGGGCGCGTACGGCCTGACGGAGAGCCACGCCGCCGCCCGGCCGCTCGAGGTCTTGGGCGCGCTGGCCATCGACGTGGCGCCCCGCGCGACCCTCACCGTCGGCGGCGGCGCGGGGCTCACCGAGGGCTTCGGCACCCCGGTCTGGCGCGTCTTCTTGGGCTTCGACCTGCACACGCCCGACTCCGGCGGCTGTGCGACGGGGCCCGAGGACTACGACGGGTTCGAGGACCGCGATCGCTGCGCCGACCTGGACAACGACGGCGACGGGATCGAGGACGTCGACGACGTGTGCCCCTTCGAGCGCGAGACCTTCAACGACTACCTCGACGAGGACGGCTGCCCCGACACCGCGCCGCCGGCCGCGGCGGGCTTGGGGGGCGAGGGCGAGCTCGAGGCCGAGCGGGACACCGACGGGGACGGCGTGCCTGACGACGTGGACCGGTGCCCCGAAGAGCCAGAGGATATCGATGGGTTCGAGGACGGCGACGGCTGCCCGGACCTCGACAACGACCGCGACGGCATCCCCGACGTCGACGATAAGTGCCCGCTCGAGGCCGAGGTCATCAACGGCGTCAACGACGGCGACGGCTGCCCCGACAGCGGCGAGTCCAAGGTGCGGGTCGAGGCGGACCGCATCGTCATCCTTGAGAAGGTCTATTTCGCCAGCGGGAAGTCGGTCATCCAGAGGCGCAGCTTCACGGTGCTGGATCAGGTGGCATCGGTCTTGCAGACGAATCCGCAAGTGCTCGAGTTGCGGGTGGAGGGCCACACGGATGACCGCGGAATCGCGGCCAGAAATCTGGCGCTCTCCCAGGCGCGAGCGGATGCGGTGATGGCATACCTGGTTCGCGCAGGTGTGGACGCCGGGCGCCTGGTCGCGAAGGGCTTCGGCCAGACCAAGCCGGTGGCTGACAACAGGACGCGTGCAGGTCGCGAAGTGAATCGGCGAGTCGAGTTCACCATCGTCCGTCAAGCGGGCTCGACGACCGAGGGACCGAAATGAGCTCCACGACACGCAGAGGTACCGAGCACGTCACCGGCGGGTGGGGAGGGCGCTGCGCCGCGGCGTTCGCGCTGACGGCGGCGCTCATCGGGGCAGGGGCGACCGCGTTCGCCGCCGACGCCGGGCCGTGCGGGGGCATCCGGCTGGTGGACGGCCGGGTCGTGAGTGGCGAGCCGCTGACGGTCGAGCGGGCACGGGATCTGACGTTGAGCGGCTGCTTCGCCGCCATCTCGGCGGCCCTGGGCGCGGAGCCCGGCGTGATCTCGGTGACCGTGGCGGCGCGGGCGGCGGACGCGGCGCGTGCGGATGGGTCCGCGCTGGCGGCCGCGAGAAAGGTGGCGGGCGCGCTGGTCGCGTCGGGGCTGCCGGAGCACCGCGTGTCGGCCGTGGCGCCGCTTTCGCGCGCGGGTGAGTCCGCCGGCCTCTACATCACCTACGCGGTCCGGCGGCGCGGCCGCACGGTGGGCAGCGTCGTGGCGGTCCGCGGCGACGTCACGAGCGGGCCGCCACAGGGCGAGCGCGTCGTGGTG
>CAZNZH010000907.1:0-2400 GCA_964577445.1 uncultured Myxococcales bacterium | reverse complement strand
CTGCCGGTGGGCAGCGGCCTGTTCACCGAGTCCTCGTCGGACCTCGCGGGGCTCGAGTTTCAAGTCCCGGAGGCCTTCGAGGACGGCAACTACTTCGTCTACGTCGTCGCCGACCCGACCCTGGTGGTCAACGAGTGCCGCGAGACCAACAACGTCGCGCGCTCGACCAACAACCTCACCGTGGACGCGGGCGTCGCGTTCAAGCCCGACATCACCGTCGAGGCCGTCAGCCCGAGAGAGCCGGGCCTGGTGGTGAACGTCGGCGAAAACATCAACTACACGTTCACGATCCGCACTATCGGCGTGGGCGAGGCCAGCGCCTTCCGCATCGCCGTGTACCTCGCGACCGACACCATCGCGGAGGCGGGCGACGTGGTGATCGCCGGGCCGGCGGACCTGGGCTCCAACGTCAGCCAGATGGGCGTCAACGTCAGCCAGGGCTACTTCAAGTCCTACACGATCCCGCCCACGCTGCCGGACGGCGAGTACTACATCATCGTCGAGGTCGATCCGCTCCAGCAGGTGATCGAGGAGGACGAGACCAACAACATCGCGGCGTCGGCGTTTCCGCTCACCGTGGCCTTCGAGCCGACCAAGTGTTTCGACCTGGCGCTGGTCGGCCTCGAGGTGTCGCCGGCCATCAGCTACTGGAGCGGGTCCATCTCCGTGAAGGCCACCGTGCGCAACCCGGGGCTTCAGGCTGTGCCCGCGGGTGCGAAGGTGCGCGCCTTGATGTCGCTGCAGCCCGCGTTGAACCCGTCGGTGGCGACCAAGGTCGGCGAGTGGACCCTGGGCGAGATAGCACCCGGGGCCGAGGTGGTGCTCGACGAGGTGGTCAAGGTCCCGAATGGGATACCGGTCAAACCGCACTATGTGGGCGTGCTGCTCGACCCCGACGGGCTCTTCCCCGAGTGCAACGAGGCCAACAACGCCGGGCTCTACCCCGATCCCGTCACCATCGTGGCCACGGCGTCGGTCGATCTCGTCGAGGCCGGCGTGGCCTTTCACCCCGGCACCGTGACCGCCGGCGATGAGATCAAGGTCACGCACACGCTGACGAACACCGGATCGAGCGCGGCGACGCCGTTTCGCCTCATCGTGGCGCTCAGCCCGACCCCCTCGCCCAGCATCGCCGAGATCAACAGCGGCATCGCGACCGAGGTCTACTCCGTGGTCGTGCCGGGGGTCGGCGCAGGCGAAGTGCTGAAGCGCGTGGAGAAGGTCGTCGTGCCGGTGGCGCTCGAGCACACGATCACGACCTGGTACGTCGCCGTGGTGGCGGACCCGGACGCGAGCCAGGGCAGCGACAAGAACAAGACGAACAACGTGGCGATCGGCGCGACCAAGCTGACGGTGTTGGACCCGAAGGGCGGGTGCTTCGAAGACGACCGCGAGCCCGACAACACCCTGAGCACGGGCGTCGTGTGGGCTGGTGGCCTCATCGAGGGCGGCGGGAGCTGCGGCGACGAGGACTGGCTGCGCGTGACCGTCCCCAAGGGCTCGAGCCTCACCGCCACCCTGACCATCCGGCCGCTGCTCAGCGTCGCGCCGGTGTCGTCGAACCTCGACCTGGACCTCACCAGCATCACCGGGGCGCTGCTGGATTCGAGCCACAGGTCGGGCGATATCGAGAGGGTGAGCGTCTATAACGTCGACGCCGACACCACCGTCAACCTGCGCGTGTTCGCTGGGAGCGCCGGTGCGAAGGCCCAGTACGACCTGGACGTCGAGGTGCGCGGCTCGGTGTCTGGGGTGGAGCTGCTGCCCGACGACGTCATCGCGCTGCCGAACCCGCTGTATCCGGGCGGGCTGTTGGCGGTGAATTGGACCGACGTGAACCTCGGGGTCAAGGCGTCTTCGGCGTATACGGCGCGCATCTGGGCGTCCAAGGACTCGGTGTTGGAGCCCGCGAAGGACATCGATCTCGGCGAATTCGAGATGGCGCCCGTCGCCGCCGCGGCCAAGCAGCCCCGGTCCGCCAGGGTCCTGCTCCCCGTCGACCTCAGCGGTGGGCAGTGGCGCTTTTTGGTGCAGGTCGACCCGGGCGAGATCTCGGGCGATGGCGACACCAGCAACAACGTGGGTTTTAGCGATGAGGTCTTCATCGACGTGCTCTTGACCTGCGCCGATGACGGGCTCGAGCCCAACAACGGGCCGTCCATCGCGTCGAGCCTGGACTTTGGTGGCGGCACCCAGGCGCAGGCGTCGGGGCTGGTGGTCTGCCCTGAGCTCGACGACTGGTACGCGGTGCCCGTGACCGTGGGACAGCAGCTCCAGGTCACCGCGACCTACCCGCACCTGGACAGCAAGGGCCTCGTCCGGGTGGAGGTCTGGGAGCCTACGGGCACTCAGGCGATGCTGTCGAACGCCTCGAAGGGGACCTCGTCGGTGACGCTGCCC
>CAZNZH010000906.1:0-2400 GCA_964577445.1 uncultured Myxococcales bacterium | reverse complement strand
GCCCGGGTTACGGCAGGCCTCCGGGCGGCGGGCCGTCGTCTTTGGCGAACTTCTTGCGCTGGGCCATCGCGTGCTCGCCCAGGCCAAGCGAGACCTCGTCGTAGACCTTCAGCGGCGACACGGCCATGCCGGCTGCGCGCGCGGCCTGCTCGATGAGCACGGGGTCGTGGCCCTCGGCGACCAGCTCGACGCCCTCCATGAGGTAGGCGCCGAAGACGCGGCTGGTGAAAAACCCGTAACCGTCGTTGACCACGATGGGCAGCTTGCCGATGCGCCGCGCGAAGGCCAGCGACCGCGCCAGCGTCTCCTCGCTGGTCTGCTCGCCCATGATTATTTCGACCAGCGGCATCTGCTCCACCGGCGAGAAGAAGTGCAGGCCGATGAACTGGGGCTTGCGCACCGAGGCCTTGGCGAGATGCGTGATGGGGATGGCGGACGTGTTGGAGGCGAAGACGCCGGCCGGGTTCATCACGGCCTCGACCGCGCGGGTGACCTTGGCCTTCACCTCGTCGTTTTCGACGACGGCCTCGACCACCAGGTCGGCGCCTGCCAGATCGGCGCCGTCCAGCGTCCAGCGGATGCGCGCCAAGATGGCCGCCTGACCGTCGGCGCCGAGGTGCTTCGCGCGGGTCTTGGCCTGCTCAGCGCAGTGGGCGCGGCCCTTTTCGAGGGCGGCCTCGGCGATGTCTTTGACCACGACGTCGTAGCCGCTGGCCGCGGCGACGTAGGCCAAGCCGGCGCCCATCATGCCGGCGCCCAAGATGGCGATCTGGCTGATGGCGGCGTCCTCTGTGGAGGGGAGGCCCTCGTGACGCTCGGCGGCGCGGCGGTGGTACCAGAGCGTGCGGATCATGTCCTTGGCGGTGTCGGAGGTCGCGATGTGCGTGAAGTGGCGGGCCTCGCCCTCCAGCGCGCGGTCGAAGGTGAGGGTCATGCCCTCGTGGATGGCGCGCAGCGCGACCTCGGGCGCGGGGACGGCGCCAGCGGCCTTTTTGAAGAGCATGGCCGCGGCGCCCATGAAGAGGCCGCGCGAGTCGTCGGTGCCGGGCTGCGCGCCCTTGTAACGAAAACCCTTCTGGTCCCAGGGCTGCTGCGCCTTGGGGTTGGCGGCGATGAAGGCGCGGGCCTGGGCGAGCAGCGCGTCGACGTCGGGTGCGAGCGCGTCGATGAGCCCGGTCTGCTCGGCCTTGGGCGCGCGGCGGCTCTGGCCTTGCAGGATGACCTCCATCGCGTTCTGAAGCCCGATCAGGCGCGGCAGACGCTGGGTGCCGCCGCCGCCGGGGATGACGCCCAGGGTGACCTCGGGCAGCCCCACCTGGATGTGGGGCGAGTCCAGGGCGATGCGGTGATGGCACGCCAGCGCCAGCTCGTAGCCGCCGCCGAGGGCCGAGCCGGTGAGCGCCGCGACCACGGGCACGCCGCCGGTCTCCAGGCGCCGAAAGAGCGCCCCCAGCACGCGCGTGGCCTCGTAGAACTCGGCTGCGTCGCGCGCCTGATAGAGCATGTCGATGTTGGCGCCGACGCAGAAGTCCTTGTGGCCCGACGCCATGATGATGCCGGCGAGGCCGTCGACCGCGTAAGCCGCGTCCAGGGCCGCGCCGAGCCCGCGGATGAAGGCCTCGTCAACGCTGTTGGCGCGACCCTCCATCTGCATGGTCAGGGTCACGATTCGCGAGGTCTCATCGAGGGAAACGCGACCCAGCGCGTTTTCGACGAGGACCTTGCCCGAGGCTGCCGGCGTGGTGGACTGGCTCATGGGAGGACTCCTGAGGTGGCGCAGCCGTCGGCAGCGCGGCGAGTGTCAGACGCGCTCGATGATGGTGGCGATGCCCATGCCGCCGCCGATGCACAGGGTCACGAGCCCGGTCGCCAGCCCGTCGCGCTCAAGCGCGTCCAGGCAGGTCCCCAGCAGCATCGCGCCGGTCGCGCCCAGGGGGTGACCCAAGGCGATGGCGCCGCCGTCCACGTTGACCTTGGCGTGGTCGACGCCGAAGGTGCGCATGAAGGTGATCGGCACCGTCGCGAAGGCCTCGTTGACCTCGAAGCGGTCGATGTCGCTGGCCTTCATGCCCGCCTTCGCCAGCGCCTTGCGCGACGCGGGGATGGGCCCGTCCAGCATGAGAATGGGCTCGTCGCCGACCATGGCGATCGACCGGATACGCGCTCGCGGCTTGAGCCCAAGCTCAAGGCCCTTGGCCTCGGACCCGATGAGGATGGCGGCCGCGCCGTCCACGATCCCCGACGAGTTGCCTGCGTGGTGGATGTGGTCGATGGACTCGACCTGGGGCCAGGCCTTCCGGGTGAGGGCGTCCAGGCCGAACATCTTGCCCATCAGCTCAAAGGACGGCTTGAGGCGCGCCAGGGACTCGACGGTGGTGTCGGCCCGCGGGTGCTCATCTC
>CAZNZH010000905.1:0-2404 GCA_964577445.1 uncultured Myxococcales bacterium | reverse complement strand
ATCCCCGTGCCGATGAAGAGCAGAAAGGTCGTGTAGACCAGCTTGGCCGGCAGCGCGAGGCTGCCGACGTGGTAGCCCTTCTGGATGAACAGCTTCAAGCGCCTCAGCGCGACGTGCCGAGGGTCAAGCCGGGGGCGATGACCAGCTCATTGAGCAGCACGAGGGCGCGCTTGGTGCCGACCGCCAGCGCCCGCGACGAGATGGTGGCGCCCGAGATCGCGACGATATCCTGGCCCACGCGCACCGGGTCGCTCGCGTTCTTGCCGGCGAACTGCTCGCGGAAGCGCTCCTCGCGGACCTCCTCGCCGTGGCTCTCGCGGTAGACCATGACCTCCACGCGCGCGACCTGGCCGTGCGGGTCGGTCAGCACGCCAAACGAGATCGGCTCGTGCTGGCCCCGCTCCTCGTCCAGGATCGCGTAGCCGGCGACCTTGTCCTTGCTCAGCCCGTAGAAGACGGTGAAGCGGTCGGGGGCGGCGGCGCCCAGTCGGCGCGCCACGGCCTTGCGCTGCTCCGGCGAGAGCTCGAGGCGCGTGTAGGTCACGCGCTCGCAGTCGGGGAAGAAGCTGCGCAGGAGATCGGCGCGCGACCAGTAGGTGCCCTGAGCCGTCGCGGGCGCGCTGGGCGCGAAGACGCCGCCGAGCAACACCAAGACTATCAGGGAGCGTATGCGAAGCCGGTTCATCGGGCTGCGGTTCCGGGGCGGGCCAAACTGTTGCAATTGAGAACCAATCTCAACAAGGGCTCGATTGTAGGGGATGCGGGCGGACCAGCGCAAGCCGATTGTTGCGTTGACGCCGCGGGATGGTGGGCTCAGGCGCGCGCCTGAACCACCCACCATCCCGTGGGCCGCGGGGCACACCCTGTCAGAACATGAAGCCCACGCCGGCGTCGAAGCGGGTCTGCGAGGGCGCGCCCCCGCCGGGCCTGCTCAAGATGACGTTGGTCTTGAAGGCGAGCTGGGGGATCGGCTCGAACTGGAGACCCACCACCACCTCATTGACGGCGCGCGCGCGGTCGGAGGCCGTGCGGGGGCGGCCTTTGACCTGAAAGGCGGTGTCGAAGTGCTCGAATCGCACGAAGGGGATGAGCTGCATCTCGGTCGATTCGACAGGCGACAGCACGTCGAATCCCGCCTCGAGGTATCCGCCGAGGATCTGGGACGCGACGTCCAGGCCGCCAGCCTTGCCCTCGTCGTCCACGGCGCGCCGCATCCCGGCGGTGTCGCCGATGAAGAAGGTCGCGAGCTGGGCGTTGAGCTCGAGGCCCCAGCGCTTGAAGCTCGCGTCGATGGCGAGCCCGCCCACGGGCACGTCGAGATCGAGCTTCGCCCCGGCCGCATCGACCTGATCGCCGAGGTTGCGACCCATTCGGCCGCCGTAACCCGACAGCGCCGCCGTCAGCCCCAGAACCGGCTCGACCTCGACGCGGAACGCCAGGGCCCAGCTCTTCGCCAGCGCCTCGGCGACCTTCTGCCGCCCGCCGCGCAGGCCGCTGGACATCGAGAAGCCCGCCGGGTCCAGCCCGCTGACCAGATACGCCTCCCAGCGCAGGTATTTCCCGGCCTGCCCCATCAGCCCGATGCCCGCCTCAGTCCAAGTCGTCGGGATGATGCGCTTGTCCACGTTCGGCCGCTCGACGCCCAAAAAGATGGGCGGCTCGTGCCAGCGGTTGATGCGCCCCATCGGCACCAGCAGCGCGCCGACCCGCAGCGTCAGCGCGTGGCCCACCAGATCCCAGTCCACATAAGCCTGCTCGATCGACACCTCGCCAGGCGCGTCCTCGGTCGCCAGGGCGTGCTCGACCTCGATCTCGGTGGCGAAGCGGATGGTGTCCGTGAACGCGTGCCCGACGAAGAGGACCAGGCGATGCAGGTCCACCACCGCGCTTGGGTCGGCCCCCTCGGTCTTCGCCCAGTTGAAGTGGAGCTCGCCGTAGCCGCCGAGCACGGTGCGGGTGCCCAGGTGGACGTGGCCGGCGCCGCGGCCGTGTATCGGGTCGACCTCCGGCGTGTCGCTGCCCTCGGGTGGGTGCTCGTCGGGGAGGTCGACGGCGGGGCCGGCGCTCGGGCCGTCGGTGGCCTCAGCGGCGAGGGCGCCGGACGCGACGAGGCTGAGAGCCACGGTCAGAAACAGAGACAGCGCGCGGCGCGCGGGACCCTCGGGGGACACGAACATACCAACTCCTTAGGGTGATTTTCGTATTGATATTGGTTATCAATATCAGCGAACGCACCGGAGCTTGCGGCCGGCGGAAAAACCTGTCAACCGGATTTCTATGATGAGCATCGCGACCGCTCCTCGAGTTCACGCCCCGGCCCGCTCGCGGCTCGGGTGGGCGGGCTTGCCGTCGCTCGGGCTGGTGGCCTCCCTGCTGGCAGGCTGCGCAGGTCCCGCCCTCCGGC
>CAZNZH010000904.1:953-2408 GCA_964577445.1 uncultured Myxococcales bacterium | reverse complement strand
CATCGCGCGCGAGGAGCTGCGGGCTGAGCTGCAGCAGGCCAAGGAGCAGGCGAAGGCGGCGAGCGCGGCGCGGGTCGAGGTCCGCGAGGAGCCGCAGGCGCAGCGAGCGGCGGTGGCGGAGGCGCCGGTCGTGCAGGCGAGCGCGGGCGGCGGTGGTGAGGACGCTGCGCGGCTGAGCCGGGCGCTGGCGCAGGCTGAGCGCGAGCTGGACAAGGCACGCCAGGACGCTGAGCGGGCGCTCACGCGGGCCGAGCGGATGAAGAAGGCGCTGGTCGAGCAGACCTACGACGCGCGCGTCCTCGCGAAGAAAAACGAGGACAATCGGCGCGCTTGGATCGTCACGCAGCTACAGCTCGACGTGTTGCAGGACGAAAACTACAGGCTGACGCACGGCACGGCGCCGCCGATGCCGCGGATGGAGAAGTCGGCGAAGCGGCGGGCGCTCGAGCCCAAGCGCGAAGAGGTGAAGGTCGACCGCACCTCAGCACCCATCGTGCTGCCCGGGACGCCCGAGCCGGACCCGGCGATCGAGGCGGCGCGCGTGGCGGCGGAGGCGGCGGCCGAGGCGAAGGCGAAGGCTGAGGCCCAGGTGGAGGCTGACGCAGCGGTCGCCAAGATCGAGGCGGAGGCGGCGGAGGCGACCGCGCAGGCCGAGGCGGAGGCCGCTGCCGGGGCGTAGGCCGCTGCCGCGGCGGAGGCCGCGGAGAGCGGGCCGGCGTCGACCGTGCGCCGGCGCCGGGCGGTGCGCGATGAGGAGCCGGAGGCCGCGGCTCAACCCGTGGTCGCGGCGCCGAAGCCCACGCCTGAGCCCGCCACCGCCGCGGCGCCAGCGCCTCTGCCCGCGCCTGTCGTCCCACCACAGCCGGCCGCAGCACCCGCGCCACAGAGCGTCGCCGCGGCCCCGGCGACCGCGAAGACCGAGCCGGCGCCTGCCAAGATCGACGTCACCGCCGAGGCCGCGCCCGACGCGAGCGCCCCGCCGCGCCCCGCCGACGACCGCCCGCCCACGCGGCCCGTCGCCCCGCCGCGCCCCTCAGCACCGCCCCGACCGCCGGGCAAGTAGCCCGCCCTACCTCTTCTGCCCAACCCGCACCCGCTCGCGCCGTCACCCTGAGCCATCGAGGAAGCGCTATGCCCCGATTCTCCATGTCCCGCCTGGCATTTCTTCTCGCCGTCGCGGGCGGTTTGACCGCGCCGCGGACCGCCGAGGCCACCGCCCGCTTCTTCGCGGACTCCGACGAGGGCACGCTCACCGTGGACGTCCACCGGATCTTGACGGTCTGGCGCGACGGCAAGGCGACGCTGACGGTACAGCCGGTGGTCTCGGCGCCCGTTGAAGACGCCGCCGGGCTTCTGGGCTACATCCTGCCTGTGCACGGGATCCCGGAGCTCGACACCGCCGACCCCGCCGTGTTCGCCGAGCTCCTCGCGCTGACCGCCCCCTCGGTGGTCACC
>CAZNZH010000904.1:0-943 GCA_964577445.1 uncultured Myxococcales bacterium | reverse complement strand
CCGAGCGTCACGAGCCCGGCGACGGCTGCGCCAGCGACACCGCGCGACGCGACGAGGTGTTCGCGCCGACCGTGGACGGCATCACGGGCACCCCGTCGCCAGACGTGACCAGCGCGGTCATCAGCCCGACGACCATCGGCGCCGCCGAGGCGTGGCTGAAAGACCAAGGATTTGTCTACACCGAAGACGACATCGCGGCGCTCAAGGCCGAGATCACCGGCGGCGCGCGCCTGGTCGGCGTGACCTTCCCGCGCACCGGCGCCCGCACCGAACCCTCCCCCGTCGCCGTGAACTTCTTCGAGCCGCCGGACATCCGGCTGACACTGGCGCTGAACGTCGCGAGCGCGGCGACCGAGCGCATCGCCGAGACCCTCATCTTCGTCGTCGCCGACAAGCGATTTCGCATCCTGAACTATGGCTCCATCGACATCGCCGAGGTAGGCACGGGCGTGTACGACCAGCTCGCCGCGGGTGAGGCGGGCAGCTACGACGTCGTCCTCGACGCCGCCACCGAGCGCGCCGGGGGCCGCGTGTTCGTGACCGAGATGGCCCGCGACCTGCGCACCGCCGGGCTGGAAGTCCCCGACGCCGTCAAGGCGCTCATCGACGACGACATCGCGTTTCTGACGCGCCTGCACGGCCGCGTCCCCGCCGACTCCATGGCTGACCCGGTCGTGACCTTCGCCAAAGACGGGCCGGAGGTGCTGCCCGAGGCCATCGTGCCCGCGCCCGGCCTGGCCTTGGGCATGGGCGTCGGCTTGATGCTGGCCCTGGCCTTCATCCGGCGACGCCGCGCGGCCCTCGCCCGAGCGTGAGCCGCCCCGTCGCCGAGCTCGCCGAGGTCTCGCTCCCGTTTTCGCCTCCGCTGGTCTCAGGCCGGCTGATCCGCCGCTACCGGCGCTATCCGGACGTTCGGCGTGAACGGCTGCGCGTCTGACGATCC
>CAZNZH010000903.1:0-2421 GCA_964577445.1 uncultured Myxococcales bacterium | reverse complement strand
ACCGAAGCGGCCCACCGCTCGCCCCGCCGCGTCCATGGCACGGGCGGCGGGCCGGGTCAGCGGCGGCCGAGGCGAGCGTCGCGGGGCGCCCAAGGCCGTGAAGCCCAGCAGCAAGCCAAGCGCCAGCGCGGCGCCGCCAAAGAGGAGGGCCTCGTGCGCCACCTCGCGCCGAAAGCTCGGCGGCCACTCGGTCTTCGCGGCCGCCAGCGCGCGCCCGTAGCCCTCCGACCACGCGGTCCGCCACCCTTCGTCGAGCGCGCTGACCCGGCGCTCAAGCTGGACCCGTCGGAGCGCCTCGGCGGCGGCCTCCGGGCCGCTGACCACCGGCTCGGGGGCCGGTGCGTCCGGTGAGCTCGAGCAGCCGGCGAGCCCCGCGAGCGCCAGCAGCGCGCCCAGGGCGAAGGCCGCGACCCGCCGATTCGTCATAGGGCGCCTGGGCGATCGGCGAGTCCAGTGACACCCGCCCGAGATCGGCGCGCGCTGGTCACGAACGCTCACGCGCCGAGCTCCTTGATGGCGCCTTGCAGATCGGTCATGGCCTCGTCGATGGCCTTGTCGATGGAGCCCTCAGCGCTCCCCGCGGCGGCGGACTGCTCCTGCCACACGGTGACCTGGACGTGGAGGCGCTCGGCCCGCGCCAGGCAGCGGTCCAGCTCGTCGCAGAGGCCGTCCAGGTGCGCGCGGACGGTCGCGCTGGTCGACCGCGGCGAGAGCTTGGCCGCCCGCGCGCCCAGGCCATCGGCGGCGAGGAGCAGCGCGTCCAGCGCGTCGTCGACCCGCCCGACCACGTGCTCCACCAGGGGGTCGCCGCCTTCGCCGAGGCTGCGAATCGTGTCCGCCTCCGCGCGGATCCGCGCCAGCGCGAGCTCGGGGTACGGGAGGCTCTTGCGACGGCCCAGCCGCCGCCGGATCGCCGCGCCCGCGATGCCGCCAGCCAGCAGCGAGGTGGCGATGGCCAGCACGAGCGCCACGGTGCGCCGGGCCCTGTAGCCGTCGCGGGTCGCCAGCGTCGCGTCGGACTCCGCGCTCGTCGTCCCCGCGATGCGCCCCTCGGTGCGGCCGATTCGCCAGGCCTCGCATTCGTCGGCGCGGGTGCCACCCTCGAGCCCCGTCAGGCAGTCCGCCCACGCGCTGATGTCGGCCGCGGGCACCGGCTGATCCGCGGGCGCGGGTGCGGCGCACGACGCGATGCACGCGGCCGCCAGCCACATAAATTTTGCCGGCCATGGGGTTGTCGCTGACACGCCGCGAGCATGGCCCCGTCGGCCGTCGCCGCGCAACCCGTCGCCGCGCCGGCGTCCGCATAACCCTCGGTTATATAGGGTTGGGAGTTGAAGAAATGCTCATCCTCTGCCACAAGGGGGGCCGGGTCCGCCCTGCGCTCATGCTGGCGGGACGGGCAGGGGACGCGCGGGAGGTAGGCAACGTGGGCTGGCTCGGGAAAATCCTCGGTTCGACGGTGGGCCAGAAGGTCGTCGTCGGGCTCACGGGCTTGGCGTTGGCCGCCTTCGTCCTCCTCCATGTGCTCGAAAACCTCCTGGTGATGGGGCCGAACGGCGGACAGGCCCTCAACGAGTGGGCGGCGTTTCTGCACTCGCTGCCGATCCTGCCGCTGCTCGAGATCGGCCTGTTCTCGATGCTGGTCATTCACGTCGGCCTGACGATCAAGCTGACGCGCGAGAACCGAGCGTCTCGCGGCACCCGTTACGCGGCGACCGGCACCAAGCGCAACGACAAGCTGGGCGTGTTGGCCAGCCGCACGATGGCCCTCAGCGGCGTCATCGTGCTGGCCTTTTTGGCGCTGCACATCTGGGACTTCCGCCTGGATCGCGAAGGCACCGAGGTCGCCGGCGGCATCGCGAACGCCATCGGCACCAAGCTCAACGTCGGGTGGCGCGCCGCCATCTACATCGTGGGCGTCTCGGTCATCGCGTGGCACTTGTCCCACGGCATCCAGAGCGCGTTCCGTTCCCTCGGCGTCAACCACTCGAAGTGGACGCCCATCATCGCGAAGGGCGGCTCGGCCATCGCGCTGCTTATCGGGCTCGGCTTCGTGGCCATCCCGCTGTGGGCGCTCTTCATCCGCTGATTTCGCGCCCGCTGATTTCGCGTGACCCATCCGCATGGGGGCTTTTGAGATGACCTTGGATTCCCGCTGCCCGACCGGGCCCATCGAGACGCGCTGGACCCGGCACAAGGGCGCGATGAAGCTCATCGGGCCCATCAACCGCAAGAAGTTGGACATCATCGTCATCGGGACGGGGCTGGCCGGCGCTTCGGCGGCGGCGACGCTGGCCGAGCAGGGCTACAACGTGAAGGCGTTCTGCTTTCACGACAGCCCGCGGCGCGCGCACAGCGTGGCGGCACAGGGCGGCATCAACGCGGCGAAGAACTACCAGAACGACGGCGACTCGGTCTATC
>CAZNZH010000902.1:0-2424 GCA_964577445.1 uncultured Myxococcales bacterium | reverse complement strand
GTGATGGTGCCGGTGCGGCTGACCGACCACTGGACCTCGACCAGGGTGGACGTCGCGCTGTCGCCTTGGAATTTGTAGGCGATGGCGTAGCGCGGGTGGTGGGCGGTGGCGCCGAGGCGGGCTTGTTCGTCGAGGCGGTCGGCCTTGTAGACGACGCCGTCGACCTCGAAATCCAGGGCGTCGCGGCGGGCGAGCCACCGCGAATAGCCAGCCTGCATCTGGTCTTTTTCGAGGAGCGCGGTCTCGACGGGCTTGACGCCGTGGGCGCGGGACCAGGCGACCTTGTCCATCTCGGTGGCGAAGTCGGGGCCGCGCACGTCGTAGGCGAAGAAGTGCAGGCCATAGGCGGCCGTCCGCGATGGGTCCTTCTGTTTGATGGCGCCGGCTGTGGTGTTGCGCGGGTTTGAGAAGTCGCCGGCGAGGTCGCGGAAGACCGACAGCGGCATGTAGAGCTCGCCGCGGACCTCGACGGGGGCGGTCAGCGGCGGGCCGGTGAGCTGCTTGGGGATCTCGGCGATGAAGGCGGCGTTGGCGAGGAAGCTCTCGCCGCGGGTGCCGTCGCCGCGGGTGATGGCGGCGCTGAGGCGGCCGGCGGCGTCGTAGTGCAGCGAGGCGGCGACGCCGTCGATCTTGGGCGTCTCGGTGACGGGGCCGTCGAAGCTCTGGGCCCAGGAGAGCAGGGTCGCCTCGTCGTAGCATTTGTCCAGGCTGAGCATGGGCTCGGCGTGGGCGACGCGCGCGCCGGTGGCCGCGTCGCTGACCAGCTCGGCGAGGGCGGGGTGGTCGGGGGCCAGCGCTTGCAGGCGGCGGGTGAGGGCGTCGAACTCGAGGTCCGAGATCTCGGGCGCGGCGAGCGTGAAGTAGCGCCAGTTGTGGTAGCGCACGGCCTGGGCCAGCTCGTCGGCGTTCATGCTGTCGGCGGGGCGCGCAGGCGGTCGAGGCGGCGCCGAGTTGGGGTCCATCGCGTGCTCCCGGGCGGAGACGTTGGAGTAGCCCACACGATCGCGACTGGCAACGGTCGTTGCCCCCATTCGGGCGCGTTGGTAGCGTTGGCGGGATGGCAAGCGCACTCCCAGAGGCGATTTGGACGGCCCAGCAGGCCCACGCGTGGCTGACGGCGCTGGCGCCGCGCGGCATCCAGCTTGGGCTGGAGCGCGTGGAGGCGGCGCTTATGCGGCTGGGCTCGCCGCACAAGCGCCTGGTCGCCGTGACGATCGCCGGGACCAACGGCAAGGGCTCGACGGCGAACTTCCTCGCGTCCATCGGGCACGCGGCGGGGTATCGCGTGGGGCTCTACACCAGCCCGCATCTGGTCAGCGTGACCGAGCGCATCCGGGTCGGCGGCACGCCGATCTTGCCGGCCGAGCTGGCGCGCTGGGCGCAGCGGGTGCGCGACGTCATCGAGGGGCGCGACGGGGAGGCGCCGATTCCGCTGACCTACTTCGAGGCGCTGACCGTGATGGCGCTTGGCTATTTCGTCGAGCGCGAGGTGGACCTGGCGGTGCTGGAGGTGGGGCTGGGCGGGCGCCTGGACGCGACGGCGGTGGTGGCGCCCAAGGTGGCGGTGATCACGCCCATCGGCTTGGATCATCAGGCGTATTTGGGGAACTCGCTCGAGGCGATCTGCGGCGAGAAGGCCGGCATCATCAAGCCCGGCGCGACGGTGGTCACCAACGTGTCTCGCCGCTTGTTCCGCAACGTGGTCGGGCCGCGCGCTTTCGACCTGCGCGCGCCGATTCGCCGGGCCCACGTCGATTTTCAGTACCGGTGGCTCCACGAGGGCTTTCGGTACCGCGGGTGGCTGCATCGCCTGGGGCCGGTGCGGCTGGGGCTCGCGGGGCGCTACCAGGCGCAGAACGCGGCGCTGGCGTGCGCGGCGGCCGAGTCGCTTCAGGCTCACGGCTTTCGCTTCCGGGCGACCCAGATCGCCGAGGGCCTGCACCGCGCGCGCCACCCGGGCCGCCTCGAGCGCCGAGCGCCATGCCGCGACGCCAACCAGCGCCCGTGGCCGGCGACGCTGCTGGACGGCTCGCACAACCCGATGGGGGCAGCGGTCTTGGGCCGCGAGCTGCTGGCCGCCCTGCCCGAGAGCCCGCGAGCCATGCTCTTCACCGCACGCTACGACAAGGACGCCGCCGGCATCCTCCGCCCCCTAGCGCGCCACCTCGACGCGCTGGTCGTCACGACCCTCCCCGACCAGCCCCCACCGCCCCTGGCCCCCCTGGCGGAGCTGGCGAGGCAGCACGGCATCCACTTCGAGATCGAGCCCCACATCCCCAGCGCCCTAGAAGAAGCCCGCCGCCTGGCGACCCCCACCGGCGGCCTCCTCATCGCCGGCAGCCTCTACCTTTTGGGAGAAGTCATCCCGCTCCTACCGCAATCCAAACGCGGCACCTGACAGGGGCAGCGAAAATAGCTGTCGGG
>CAZNZH010000901.1:0-2425 GCA_964577445.1 uncultured Myxococcales bacterium | reverse complement strand
ATCGCCTCGGTGATCGAACCCGCGCGCCCCCGCTCGGGTCCACTGGCCCAAGCCTCCGCGAAGGCCCGCACCCGACTCGGCCTCGTCGCCCGCCGACTCGAGCGCGTCACCCCCGTCCGCGTCGCAGCGGCCACCGCGCGCGTCTTCAGCCGCTCTCAGGGCGGCCCACGCGCCGCTGAGATCGCCTACTACGCCATCCTGAGCATCATCCCGTTCGCGGCGCTCCTGCTCACCGCCTTCGGCTACGTCGCCGGCTACCTCCAGAGCGTCGGCTGGACCATCGAGCGCATGGCCGCGACCATGCAGGCCATCGTCGCGTCCTTTCTCCCGCTCACCGCCCCCGATCTCGAGGCGGGCCTCCGCGACCTCCTCCGGGGCCGCGGCGCCCTCGGCATCTTCGGCGGGGTCGCCATCCTGACCACCGCCAGCATGGTCTTCGGCGCCATCAGCCGCGCCCTGACCGCCATCTTCGGCGTGCGCAGCCGCGGCCGCATCCTGTCCACCGTCCTCTTCTCGGTCGTGCTCTGCGCCATCTCGATCCTCGTCATCATGGGCCTGCACAGCCTCGCCGGCTGGACGGCCATCCGCGAGTCCATGGGCTTGGAGCCCGGCTCGCTGAGCCCCGCATGGATCCAAGGCCTCGGCGGCCTCGTCTTGGGCCTCACCTTCATCTTCCTGGTCTACGGCGTCGTCCGCGTCCACATCTCGCTGCTCCACACCATCGCCGGCGCCGCCACCTTCGTCGGCATCTTCGGCCTGACCCGCTGGGGCTTCGTCGTCTACCTCGAGACCATCAGCCAGCTTCACACCATCTACGGCTCCGTCGTCGGCGTGATGACCGCCATACTGTGGGCCGACATCGTCTCCGTCGCGCTGCTGCTGTCCATGAGCCTCGTCCACGTCCTCGACGACCGGCTCCACGCCGGCCCGATGGGTGACTTGCCCGGCCACGCGATTGCGCTAACACTCCCACAATGACCCAGTCCTCCGACGAGCACGACCTCGACCGCGACGGCGGCCTCGACACGCTCATCGATCTGCGCCGCATCTCCATGGGCACGGACAGCAGCGTCTCCGGCGTGCCCTCGCTCATCCTCGATCCCAACAAGTTCCGCCTCGAGCGCCTGCTCCACGCCGACCACCGCATCTACGGCATCGCGACGCCCTTCGTCGGCCGCCGCGTCGAGCTGGAGGCCGCCTACAACGCCGTCCGCGACACCCTCAACCACCACAGCCTGCACACGGTCTCGGTGGTCGGCCCCTCGGGCGTCGGCAAGACCCGCCTCTTGTCGGAGATGTTCACCCTGACCGACCCGGTTCGCCGCGGCATCGAGGTCCAGGCCGCCTGCTGCTCGGACTCCGAGTCCCCTGACGGCATCGCGGTGGTAGGCCAGCTCGTCCGCCGCCGCTTCGGCATCGGCCCGCTGGACTCCGACGCCGCCGCCCGCCAGAAGATCCTCGACGGCGTCGGCCCCCTGGTCGACTCGCGCCTGGTCCAGTCCGCCGCCCGCCAGCTCGCCTACCTCGCTGGCGTCCGCTCCCCCGGCCCGGGCCAGCACGACGAGCCCTCCCGCGGCATCGACTTCCTCCGCCTCGCCGTCGCGACCTTCGCCAACCTGCTGCGCTACCAGAGCGAGCGGAGCCCGCAGATCCTGGTCGTCTACCGCGCCCAGCACATGACCCCGCGCACCCTGACCATCTTCGAGAGCGTCATCGACGCCCTGGCCGCGACGCCCACCGTCCTCGTCTTCGTCTCCGACCGACCGCTGCCCGCGGGCCTCGCCGCCGAGGCCCCCCGCCACACGGCGCTCCGCCTCGGCCCCCTCGGCGCCCGCGAGATGGAGCGCCTCGTCCGCGTCATCCTCCAGCGGGTCGAGGACGTCCCCGCCGGCCTCGTCGCCGACCTCATCGCCCGCTCGGCCGGCAACCCCCGCCTCGTCGAAGACAACATCCGCCTGCTCGTTCAGCGAGGCGCCATCGAGGTGGGCGAGGAGCGCTGGATCCTGCACCCCGAGTCCATCAGCGCGCGGGTCGACCTCGCGGCCACCACCGAGGCCGCCGCCCGGGCCCGCGTGGCCAGCCTCTCGCCCGAGATGCACCACGTCCTGCGGCTCGCCTCCGTCTTCGGCCCGGCGTTTTGGCGCGACGGCCTTCTGGCGCTGCTCCGGGTTCGCCCCGCGTCCGGGCGCGCGGGCCTCATCCCGTGGGTCCAGGACACCAGCGCCGCCGCGCTCGACGCGACCCTGGCCCACGCCGTCGCCGAGCACCTCATCGCGCCGCAGCCGCAACCCGCGCTCTCGGGCCAGCAGGAGTACGCGTTCCGCTACCGAGACGACCGGCTGCTGCTACAGAGCGAGATGGACCCCGCGCTCACCGCCGAGCTGCACCGGCTGGCGGCCCAATGGCTCAGCGGGCTGGACCTCCC
>CAZNZH010000900.1:1112-2428 GCA_964577445.1 uncultured Myxococcales bacterium | reverse complement strand
GCGGAAAGATCCCCGCGCTCCTCCCCGGCGCTGCGGGAAGAACTAGTGCGCGAGCGATGATCTCTTCAAGCCCCCGAGTGATCGCGGTGATGGCCGAGTCCGGTTCTCGTCGAGCTTGAACCTCACGGGAGTCGCGGCACTCCGGGTCGCGGCAGGTGGTCCTCGCGGGCTGACTCCGCGGCGAAGGCGACGACGGCGCGCAGAGCCTCCTCGTGCAGCGTCGGGAAGTCTGAGAGGATCTCCTCTCGGATTGCGCCCTCGGCGAGGCTCGCGAGGACCGTCCGCAACGTCACGCAAGGGGGCCTTGCGCCTCGTCGTCCGAGCCCACCCCACTCGACGCGTGAAGTGCCCGGCTGGGGTTGACGGGGGCGGCTGCGGCGGGGGACCTTGGGGGGAGCGTGGCCGCGCTGGCCGTGCGTCTCTGCGTTTCGATCCATGGGAGGTGATGACATGGCTGTGACAAGGACAGACCGCGACCGGCGGATCTTGGGCGACCGCGTGCAGGCGCGGGCGGCTGAGTTTGGCGGCATCGACGAGGCGGTGGGGCGGGCCCACGGGCTCTTTGCGGCGCAGCACCGGGCGCTGACCGAGGCCATCGGCATACGCCTGCGTGAGGAGAGCGAGGACGACCGGGCGCGGCGCCAGCGCGACGAGGCCGCCGCCGACGCGGCGCGGCAGTACGCGTGGGCCTACCACCAGCTCCCGGGCCTGCTCGGCGGCACGTGGACCGCCGACGCCGACGAGGCCGACCTACAGCTCGAGCGCCAGCGCCTCTTCCCCCTGGGAGCGCCCAACGAGATCGCCGACACCCACCAGCGCACCCTGGACGGCGTCATCCACCTGGCGGCGGCCCTGGCCCACGACGAGTTCTCGCTCTACCCCGAGGCCTTCCGCGACATCCTGGCCCAGACCCGCGACCGCCTGGCCCAGGGCATCGACGCCGTCACGACCGACAGCGCCGAGACCCAAGAGGCCACCCAAGCCCACCTGAAAGCCCGCGAAGACTGGGACCGCCACTGGCAGGCCCTCCGCGAGATCACGGCGGGCTTCCTGCGCCTCCAAGACCGCCTCGACCACCACGCCCCCCTCTTCCGCCCCCTGGCCCGCCGCGGTGGCGCGAGCGTCATCGGCCAAGGGGACCCGGAGGCGACCCCCGACGACGCCCTGACCCCCGATCCGGCAGCCGAAGCCGACCCCACCTCCGCCTGAACCCCACCCCCGGGCACCCGGAGCCGCCCACCCCCCGAGGGAGCACGGGCCTCCGGGCACCCGGAGCCGCCCACCCCCCGAGGGAGCACGGGCCTCCGGGCACCCGG
>CAZNZH010000900.1:0-1012 GCA_964577445.1 uncultured Myxococcales bacterium | reverse complement strand
AGCCGCCCACTGGCCCTTGTCCCGGCGCGCTTCGTCAGGCGCGTCCGGGGGGCGGGGCCCGCGCAACCCGCCCTTGGTGGCGCTCGACACGCAGGCGCTTTCCCGTGGGTGGCCGCACGTCGATGCCGGGGCCTTCGTCCACGGTGAGCGAGCCGGTGTGGCCCCCTCGCCGCCCCGACGCTCACAAGCAGCCCTGGCGCTTCGCCTGCGTCTCCGATTCGGCCGGCACCGAGAGCCAGGCGACGGGAGAATATGGGACACCTCCTTAGGGCGTGGCGGCCTCCTCGGCCTCTGCGAACGCGATGAGGTGGCCGCCGGGCTCGCAGACCCACAGCTCGCGGGCGCCGTAGCTGGTGCGGTGGATGGGCACGCGGAGATCGGCGCCTTTCAGGGCGCGGGCCACCGCGTCGAGGTCGGTGACCGTGAGGTAGGAGACCGACACGCCCAGGTGCAGGTCGGCCAGGGGGGGCAGCGCCGCCAGCAGGCTGCTGCGGGTCTGGTACATCACCGTGACGCCCTCGCGGTGAAGGGTCACGTAGCCGAGCTGGCCGTCGAGCCAGCCCTCGCCGGCCCTCGAGAAACCGAGCCGCGCCTCCCAAAACGGGAGGCACGGCTCGATCGTGCCCACCACCAAGACGGCGCTCAGGTGGCGCATGACCGCCGCGCCGCTCACGACGCGGCCTCGACGATCTCGGCGAACTCGTCGCGGCGCAGCAGGAGATCCTCCAGCACGTCCGGGAAGAGGTGGAGCGCGAGCAGGGCCGGGTGTTCTGCGAGGCCTTGGCGCATGGCGTCGAAGTCGGCGCCGCTGTCAAGGCGCGTGGCCAGGGTGCCGGCCAGCCGCGTGACCAGGGCTGTGCGCGGCGCCGCGCTGTCGCCGGTGTCGTGGCGCCAGTGGAGCAGGCTCGCGCGGACGCCCGCGGGCAGGTCCCACGCGTCGGCCAGCGCCGCGGTCATCGCGGGCTCGTAGGTGGCGACCAGCTCGTCGAGGAGCGCCCGGGTGGGGGGCTTG
>CAZNZH010000899.1:0-2429 GCA_964577445.1 uncultured Myxococcales bacterium | reverse complement strand
CAGCGTCAGCAGGGTCTGCTGGTCGGGCCCGAAGACCTTCACGCCCACGTCGCTGGTGATGCCCTCCAGCAGCTCGTTGAAGCGCATCTCGATGGGCTGGGTGAAGTTGAACTCGGCGCCCGGCGCCTCCGCGGCCAGGCGGGCCGAGATGGCCTCCACCAGGCCCTCGGTGGTCGAGGCGGTGGTCCACTGGGACTTGGGGGCGAGCTGGACGAGGATGTCCGCCTCCTCGAGGCCCATGGGGTCGGTGGCGAGGGCGGGGGCGCCGGTGCGGCTGGCGATGTGCTGGACCTCGGGGAACTCGCGCACGATGCGCTCGACGCGGGTGGCCTCGCGCAGGGCTTGCTCGGGGCTGAGGGAGGGCAGCCGGGTGGTCTGGATGACCAGGTCGCCTTCCTCGAGGCGCGGCACGAACTCGATGCCGAGCTGGGTCGCGGCGAGGAGGCTGAGGGCGAAGATGGCGGCGGCGCTCGCGGCGGCGGCGAGGGGGCGGCGGATGGCGCCTCGGAGGAGCGGCGCGTAGAGGCGGGCGAGGAAGCGGGTCAGGGCGGTCTGGTGCTCGCCGCGGGGCTTGATGACCCAGGAGGCGATGGCCGGGACGTAGGTGAAGGTCAGGACCAGGGCGGTGAAGAGCGCCAGCAGCACGGTGAGGGCCATGGGGCGGAAGAGCTTGCCCTCGGTGCCCCACATGAGCAGGACCGGGGTGTAGACCAGCAGCAGGATGACCACGGCGAAGAGCACGGGGCGGGCGACGCGGCGGGCGCGGTCGGCGACCGCTTCGCCGAAGAGCCTGGGATCGCCGCGGACCATGGTGAGGGCGACGATGCTCTCGGTCACGACGATGGTGCCGTCGACGATGAGGCCGAAGTCGATGGCGCCGAGCGACATGAGGTTGCCCGAGTAGCCGAGCACGTAGAGGCCGGTGAAGGCGCCGAGCATCGACAGGGGGATGACCGAGGCGACGATCAGGCCGGCGCGCAGGTCGCCGAGCACCAACAGGAGCACGAGGATGACGAGCAGGCCGCCCTCGGTCAGCGAGAAGGCCACGGTGCGCAGGGTGCTCCCGACGAGCTTCTCCCGGTCGTAGACCGCCTCCATGCTCACCCCCTCGGGCAGGCCGGCGCGGACCTCGCCGGCGCGCTCCCGCACGGCCCGGACGACGCTGAGGGCGTCTGCGCCCGCGAGGAGCTGGACCATGACGAAGAGGCCCTCGCCGCGCCCATCGGTCGAGCCCATGCCGACGGTCAGGCCGCGGCCCTCGCCGACCCGGGCGAGGTCGCGCACGCGGACGGTGCCCCCGTCGGTCTCGCGCACGGCGATGGCGCCCAGGGCCTGCGGCTCCACCGGGTTGGCGACGCCGCGGACCAGGGTCTGCTCTGCACCGCTCACCCGCGCGCCGCCCGCCTCCAGCCCGATGGCTCCGGCCACCGCCGACTCCAGCTCCAGCACGGTGACGCCGTGGGCCGCCAGCAGGAAGGGGTCGGCCACCACGTCGAGCTGAGGCGCGCCCCCGCCCCACACGTTGACCTCGACGACCCCGGGCACCGCCCGCAGCCGCGGCGAGACGTCGCGCTCGAAGATGCGGGTCAGCTCGGCCAGGGAGTGCCGATCGCTGGTCACGGTGAACTGGTAGACCTCGCCGAGCCCGGTCGTGGGGGGCGCGACCTCCGGGGCGCCCGCCGACTCGGGGATCTCGCCCCGGGCGGCGTCGAGCCTCTCCTTGATGAACTGCCGCGCCCGCTGCCGGTCGGTGCCGTCCTCGAAGACCGCCGTGATCGCCGAGATCCCCGTGCGAGAGATGCTGCGCAGCTCCACCAGCCCGGGCGTGCCGTTGAGCGCGCGCTCCACCGGCGTGGTCACCAGCAGCTCCACCTCCCGAGACCCCATGCCGGGGCTGGTCGTGAGGACCTGCACCTGCACGTTGGTCAGGTCCGGGAACGCGTCGAAGGTCATGGCGCGGAAGGCCATCACCCCCGTGGCGGCGAACACCAGCACGCCGATGAGCACGAAGGCGCGGTTGCGGACGCTGGCGCCGATGAGCCAGCCGACGGCGCGCATCACTCGCCTCCCAGCAGCAGGTGGCTCTTCAGCAGGAACACGCCTCGGGTCGCGACCTCCACGCCGGCCGCGATCCCCTCGCCGTGCACCAGCAGCGCGTCCCCCGTCCGGCCGCGGACCTCGACCTCGACCGGCGTGGGCAGGGGGCCGTCGCCGCGGACGAAGATGACGGTCCGGCCCTCGAAGTCGGTGACCGCGCTGCGTGGCACCTGCACCGTCCCGGTGGGCGCTGAGCTCATGATGGTGGCGCGGCCGGTGGCGCCCGCGACGAGCAGGTCACGATCCGCGGCGTCGCGCGGGGTGAGGTAGTGGTCGCGGGTGCGGCTCTGCGGCTCCACCACCGGCGCCCGCCGGCTCGGCACCAGCGTGAC
>CAZNZH010000898.1:0-2447 GCA_964577445.1 uncultured Myxococcales bacterium | reverse complement strand
GCGGGGCCCGGCCGTGGCCGTGGTCGGCACATCGCACGCCAGCGCCTCGCTCACCGACGTGGCGGCGGTCGGCGCGCAGGTCGTGGCGGTGGGGGAGGCGTGGTCGGCGGACGAGCCGGGGCTGCGCCAGGGGTGGGTCGTGGTGAGCGACTCGGAAGGGAAGCTGAGCCAGTCGGTGCTCGGGCCGGGCACGCTGCGGGCCATCGCGGCGATGGAAGACGGCGGCTTTGTCGCGGTGGGGTCGAAGATCTCGGGCGAGCTTGAGGACGTCTGGGTGGTCTGCCTGGACGCGGGCGGGCGGCTCCTCAGCGAGTCGGCGCTGGACATGGGCGGTGAGGATCAGGCCGAGGGGTTGGCGTTCGTGGGGACGGGAGCGCTGCTGCTGGCGGGTCACACCGCCGGTTTTCCGGGCGACCAAGACACCCGGGCGTGGGTGGTCGAGTTGGATTTGGGGCAAGACGCGATGCCGGTGGTCACGGGCAGGCGACTGACACCGTGGGGCTCGGAGTCATCGGTGGCGCTGGCGGTGCTAGCACTCCCAGACGGGCGGGTGATGACGGGCGGCGCGGCGCTATACGACCAGCAGAGTGTGCGCGGGTGGCTGGCGCGGTCGGCGTGGCGGTGAGGCCAAAGAAACCACGGGCGCCGGGCCGTCGGCCGGCGCCCGATAACGAGGCGGCGCGGGTCGGCGGTGACCTGAGCGCCGCGGCGCTCTATGCTCGGTCTCGCCGCGTGGGCGGAGGAGGACTTCGATGATGCAGAATCGGTGGGGTTGGGCGCTGGGCGCCGTGGTCGCGTGCGTGGCGATGGGCTCGCAGGCGCAAGCTGAGTCGAAGCTCTACAAGTACGACCAGTTTGCAGACTCGATCGACTCGGCGGCGACGCAGTTGGGCGCGGGGCTGACCTCAGCACAGGCCGGCTACGTGAAGGGCGAGGCGTTCGGCGTGATCTTCTCGCCGTCCCCGGGTGATTACCCGGTCACCATCACCTCCCTCGACCTGGTGGTCCCGGGTGTGTGCGTGGACAGCACCTCCAACGAGTACAAGACCGCGGCGACCATCGAGATGTGGTTCGGCGAGGGGGCCGGGCCCGCGCCGCCGCAGACGAGCCCGGACTGGCAGATCGACACCACCGATCTGCTGGTGGACGCGGGCGCGGGCAGCGTGGCGGGCACCTACCTCGAGCCGAACACCGCGCTGCACATCACGTTCGACCAGGACGACCCGGGTGGGCACCCGCCGCAGGTGTTCTCGGGCCGGATCTGGGTCGCGATCCGCTTCCCGCTGGACCCGAAGGACCTGGCGAGCGAGTGGGGGGCGTGCCAGGCGGAGGGTGGCTCGGTCGCCAGCGGGTGCGCGATCGGCCCGGGCCAGTGCGGTTGCCAGCCGGTCGGTACGCTTCACGACGGGCTCATCACGCCGAACGTGAACATCATCAACCACACGGCGGGCGGCTGTACGGGGCCTGCCGTGGCGTGGAGCTTCATGGAGAAGCTGGGCATCAAGGGCGACGTCGTCATGCGCCTCGGCGTGCAGGTGCCGGAGGGCGCGTGCGTGCCGAACTGCACTGGGAAAGCCTGCGGGTACGACGGGTGTGGCGGCAGTTGCGGGGTGTGCGGCGGGGGCGGCGTGTGTTCGCAGGGGACGTGCATCCCGGGCGGCTGCACCCCGGCCTGCTCTGGGAAGGACTGCGGCGACGACGGGTGCGGCGGCGAGTGTGGGACCTGCGGCAGCGGGCAGAGTTGCATCGCCGGCACCTGCACGACCTGCGCGCCGAGCTGCGCGGGCAAGGTCTGCGGAGGCGACGGCTGCGGCGGGACCTGCGGGACCTGCGCGGCGAGCGAGTCCTGTAACGCCGGCGCGTGCGAGGCCAAGGCCGCGCCGTGCCTGGTGAGCTGCGCGGGCAAGGTCTGCGGAGACGACGGCTGTGGCGGAACCTGCGGGACCTGCGGGGTGGGGCTCACCTGCGAGGTGGGCGCCTGCGTCAAGGCCGAGACCGGCGGGCCCGCGCCGCTGATCGACTCGGTCTCACCGAACTTCGGGGTGAACACGAAGTCGACCGAGATAGCGATCGCCGGGACCGGCTTTCGGGTGGGCGTGGAGGCTCGTCTGGGCGCGACGCGGCTGGGGATCATCGAGCTGATCGGGACGACGCTCATCCAGGCGGTGGTGCCGGAGGCGATGGACCCGGGGACCTACGATTTGACCGTGATCAACACGGACGAGACGACGACGACGCTGCGCGCGGCCTTCGTGGTCGGCGCGGAGGCGAGCAGTGGTTGCAGCGGCGCGGGCGCACGCGGCGCTCCCCTCAGCACCGGTGGGCTCGCGCTGTTGGCGGTGGGGCTGCTCGCGGTGGGCGCGTGGCGGAGGCGGGGCGCTCGCGGCTGACGCTGTGAGAAGGTGTTCCCATATTCGGACCGAGCGGGGCGCCAGCGACGTCTTTTC
>CAZNZH010000897.1:0-2447 GCA_964577445.1 uncultured Myxococcales bacterium | reverse complement strand
CCCTACATCGACACGGAAGACGATGAAGATGGCCGGTCGATCGTCGGAATTCGCAGTGACAGCAAAGGCGGGTTGGGAGGCGGCGGACCCCGCCGTCTCTTGGCCGCCAACATGCCTCGCACCGTCCTCTCCACGGCGAACAATGCGGCTGAGCATCGGACCCTCGTCCTGGCGCGAAACGAGATGCGCGGTTGGACGCAGTTTCAGCTAGAACCCTCCGCGCTGCGCTCGCCGGACCCGTTCCACGCGCCACGGAGGATCGCCCACAACGGCGCACATTTGCCTGCGGCGCTGGTGGGACTAGCGAAGGATGCTGAGCGACTCGACGGAGCCGCGCCGGCGGATACCTATCAGCGGGTAGCAAACCGGCTCGCGGAGCTCTTTGAGAGTGTGCGAACCATTGGGGTCGATGAGGACCCGAAGCGTGAGCAATACTCGATCGTTCTGACCGACCTGCAGGGCTCAAACCACCTCGCGAGTTCCCTGTCCGACGGCACCCTGCGATTCCTGGCACTTGCGATCTTGGAGGCGGGTCAACACGGCCCCACCCTCCTCTGTTTGGAGGAGCCGGAAAACGGGATCCACCCGGAGCGGCTGTTGCCCATGATTCAGTTGCTCCGCGACATCGCGGTCGACGTGACTTTGCCCGTCGGTCCCGACAACCCGATGCGGCAGGTCATCGTCAATACGCACTCCCCAGGCGTCGTCGCGTGCGTGCCCGAACACACGCTGCTCTTTGCCGACGCAGCGGAGCGCTTGGTCGGCGATGTCCGCGACCGTCCGCTCACGTTGACCGGAATGCCGGATACATGGCGCGTTCCGGCGGGGGAAAGCGCTTCCATCCTGCACTTGATGGGCTACATCCTCAGACCGCAGCCACCGAGTCGCCCTGCGGCCAATCGAAAGACCGAGCAAACCGTGCTTGAACGAAAGGACGTTAAACAGCTCGCGCTCGGCTTGGACGGTTCGCGATGAAGGCTGCGCTCATTGGCGAAGGCGGCAGCGACAGGGCACTGCTCCCCGCGTTGCGCTGGCTGCTACAACGGTCGACCACGGAGCCGGCTGTTCTTGAGTGGGTGGACACCGCTCGCTTCGCCTCGGGTCGAAGCCTGAAGGAGAAGGTCAAGGCTGCGTTGCGCGTCCACCCATGCGATCTGCTCTTCGTTCATCGCGACGCCGACAACCAGGCCCCTGCACGGCGATTCCAGGAGATCCGCTCCGCCGCCGGCCAGCATCCGCACGTCGCGGTGGTCCCGATTCGCATGACGGAGACGTGGCTCCTGATCGACGAGAGCGCAATCCGGGCGGTGGCTGGCCGCCCCAGCGGCAAGGAAGACCTCGGCCTGCCCGCAATCGGCAAGCTTGAGCAGGTATCCGATCCAAAGGCCACACTTCACGGCGCCATGAGAGTCGCCCACGGCGCCACCGGCCGCCGCGCGCGCCGATTTCGACCCGAAGAAGCCCTGCACAGACTCGCCGACCTCGTGACGGACTGGTCGCCCCTACGCCAAGTCCCCGCGTTCAGGCGCCTGGAAACCGACACCCGCTGCGCCCTGGAGACCCTCGGCCTCCCGCTCGGCCCCAGCTAGGGAACCCCACGATCTGCATGCTGTCCAGGCAGGCCTGCGGTCAAACGCCTTGGCCGACACGCTCGGAGTAACCCCCAGCCAAGTGAGCCGCTGGGAACACGGCGCCGTCGCCATCTCCGCGCTCGCGGACCGTCTATTGCGGATGGTTGCTGCGGCCCGCGCGACGCTGCCCGCACCCGACCTGGCGGCCATCGACGCCACCCGCTCCGAGCCGCTAGAACTGCGCCTGGAACTCACTAATCGCGGCTGGAAACCGGCCGAACGCGACGCCCAAGCGGCGTAGCGAACAGTCTCCAACGCTTTGCGAGCTGCCCGAGGGCGTCGGATCTTTTCGCGGAAAGATCCCTGTGCGCCTCCTCGCGCACCGGCTCTCGGGTCGCGGGCGACCGACGCGGCTCGTGTGAGCCCACGCCTGCCGGCGGGCTGAGCGCGCGTTCCGCTGCCTTGACATCGTGGTGCGTGATGGTTATGCATAGTGCATGAGGACGACAGTGGACATCCAAGACGAGCTGCTCATCAAGGCGCGCCGGCTGGCTGCGGAGCGGGGGACTACGCTGACCGCCGTCATCGAAGAGGCGCTGGCTTCCAGGTTGGCGCAGGTCGAGACGGAGCGTGCGCCCTTCGTGCTCAGGTGGCAGCCGCACCGCGGTGTGTACATCGGCGGCGTAGACCTCGCCGATCGGGACGCGCTCTATGACTTGATGGAAGGGTCCGGCTGACAGGGGCAGCCAAGATAGCTGTCGGGCGTGTCGACCACACCAACGGTCGCGTCGACCACCCCCGACCGCTGTGAGATACGCGCGGGTATCTCTCGGGTCGGGGGCGGCCGACGCGGCTCGCCGGAGCGGCCGATTCACC
>CAZNZH010000896.1:0-2453 GCA_964577445.1 uncultured Myxococcales bacterium | reverse complement strand
GCCACGGCCTTGTCGATGATGTGCTTGACCGGCCGGTCCTTGACCGACATGGGGTTACACAGCTCGAGCTTGCCCAGCACCGTCGCGCGCGTCCCCGGGAAGAGCTTGTCGCAGCGCAGCATCGGCGTCGCGCCCACCAGCTCCGAGATGTCCTCGATGATCTTCATGGGCTCTCGACGATCTCGAAGGTGTGCGCCACCTCCACCCCGCCGCGCGCCAGCATGATCGACGCCGAGCAGTACTTCTCCGCCGACAGCGCCACCGCTCGCCCGACCTTGTTGGCGCTGAGCCCCTTGCCGCTGACCACGAAGTGCATCGCGATCTTCGTGAAGACCCGCGGCGGCTCCTCGGCGCGCTCGGCCGTCAGGCGCACGACGCAGCCCTCCACCGGCTCGCGCCCGGTCTTCAGGATGTGCACCACGTCGTACGCCGAGCAGCCGCCCGCGCCGATGAGCACCATCTCCATCGGCCGCATCCCGGCGTTGTCACCGCCCGACTCCGGCGCGCCGTCGAGGATCACGGTGTGCCCCGTGCCCGACACCGCCTCGAACTTCACGGCGCCCTTCCATGTGATCTCAGCCTCCACCGCCCACCTCGTCCGCGCCCGGTCTCCTCGGCCGCTGAATCCCCGTCAGCGAGGCGCAGCCTTTCAGCGAAGTGCGGTGCGAGCAAGTTCGATCGTGCAGTCCCGCGCCAGCCCCGCGCCCGCGCCGCGAGCGCGCGCCGCCCGACCGTGTTCACCGCGGCCTCTGGGCGCCCAGGGGCCGCGGTGGCACCATGCGGGCCACACGTTCTCACACGGCGGTCACCGATGCCCTGGCTGATGAAGACGGAACCCGAGGAGTACGGGCTGGCGGATCTCGAGGAGGCCGGCGTCGACCGCTGGGATGGCGTGCGCAACTACGCCGCCCGTAACCACCTGAAGGCGTGCGCCGTCCGCGACCCCGTGCTGATCTACCACTCGGGGAGCTCCCCGCAGGTCGTCGGCGTCGCCGAGGTCGCCCGCGCCGCCTACGCCGACCCCCTCCAGTTCGACCCCGACAGCGACTACTTCGACGCCAAATCGCCACCAGACAACCCGCGCTGGGTGGCCGTGGACCTGCGCTACGTCGCCCGGCTCGCCGTCCCCGTCACCCTCGCCACCCTGAAATCGGACCCACGCCTCGCCGACCTCGCCGTGGTCCGCCAACCGCGCCTCTCCGTCTCGCCCGTGAGCCAGCCGCACTTCGACCTGATCGTGTCACTGGCGTCCGGTGTTGCCGGGGGTTGACGCGGTAAATCCCCGGGGGAAAGGGCACCGTCGCGGTGTCACATCGCGCGTAACTAGTGTTACGGTGTTGCACTCCGGTCCCCCGACACCGTGAGAAGCGCTCGTGAAACCGCTGGCGCGCCGCGTCTCCCGCGGCCCTACGCCCGAACCACCGCCCTCCCCGCTCGGCCGCGCCGTCTGCACGCTGGCAGTCGCGTGCGTCGTCGCGTCCGTCGCGTCCGGGCCCGCGCTCGCCTCGCCGCCGGAGCCAAGCCGCGTGCTGGTCGTCCGCGGCGACGCCGACTACCCGCCCTACGAGTTCCTCGACGACGACGGTGAGCCCGCCGGCTTTGACGTCGACATCCTCCGCGCCGTCGCGCGCACCCAGGGGCTCAACATCGACCTGCGCCTCGGCGAGTGGACCAGCGTCCGGCGCTCTCTGGACGACGGCGACATCGACATGGTGGCCGGCATGCACATCTCGCGTGCGCGGACCCGCGTCGTCTCGTTCTCGCACCCCTACACGGCGATTCAGCACGCGATCTTCGTGCGTGCCGACTCCGACATCACCGGGTTTCGCGGGCTTCGAAATCGCAGCGTGGTCGTCCAAGACTTGACGCTCATGCACGACATGCTGAAGCGGGGGCGGCTGTCCGCCACGGTCGCGACGACAGGCTCGGTCCCTGAGGCGCTCAGGCAGCTCGCCAGCGGGCAGCACGACGCGGCGTTGGTCCCGAAATACCAAGGGCTCTTCCTCGCCAAAGAGCTGAACCTCACCAACATCCGGCCGGTGGGCCAGCCGCTGGCGGACGACTCGGGCTACGGGTTCGCGGTTCGTAAAGGCGACACAAAGCTGGTCGCCACGCTCAACGAGGGCCTGCGCATCATCAAGGCGACAGGCGAGTACGAGGCGATCAGCCAGGCTTGGTTCGGGGTGTACGACGACGCGGCGTCCGGCTTGTCGCGCGAGAGACTGCGTTGGGCTGGCTGGGTGGTGCTCGCGTTGGCGTTTTTGGCCGCCGCGGCGCTGATGTGGTTGTGGACCCTGCGCAAGCAGGTCCGCGCTCGGACCCACGAGCTGTCTCACGAGCTCAACGAGCGGATCCGCGCCGAGGAGGCCGGCCGGCGCCTGAAAGAGCAGCTTCGGCAGTCGCAGAAGCTGGAGGCCATGGGGCGCCTGGCGGGCGGAATGGCTCATGATTTC
>CAZNZH010000895.1:0-2455 GCA_964577445.1 uncultured Myxococcales bacterium | reverse complement strand
GATGCACGCCGCGAACGGAAAACTCGGCGCGATGAACGTGAAGTTCTACACGTGCTCGTGGCATCGAAGTCGAGGCGACGCGGTGTGTACGAACAGCTCGCGGGGTCTCGTCGAACGCGTGGACGACGCTCTCATCTCGTGGATCGAGGAGCACGTCGTTCGCGAAGAGGTGATCGTCCATGCGCTCGAGGAGGTTCGCCATCGTGTTGCCGAGCGCAGCGCGACGGCGGACGCCGAGATCCCTCGCCTCGAAAAGAGTGTCGCGAAGAACACCCAGGAGCTTCGGCGCCTCACGAAGGCGCTCGCGACGACGGACGACCCACCGCACTCCGTGCTGGAAGAGATTCGGGTCCGGGAGAAGGAGCGGATGGATCTCGACGCTCGACTCCACGCACTACGGGCCGCTCCCGCCGCCCTGGAGCTCGAAGTGCGGCGCCTCGAGCGCGACGCGCGAAAGCGCGCGAGCGAGTTCCGCCGTCTCCTGCGGCGCAACCCGGACGAGGCGCGAAGGGCCGTCGAGGCGCTCTTGGAAGGACCCCTAAAAGCGGAAACCGTCGATACCCCGGAGGGTCGACGGTTCCACATTACGGGTTCTGCTGTCGTGGGTCCTGTCTCACTCAGGACCGAGTTCACAACTGTGGGCGACCCCAGCGGGAATCGAACCCGCGTTACCGGCGTGAGAGGCCGATGTCCTAACCGCTAGACGATGGGGCCGTTGACCTTGCCTCTGGTAGCAAAGTCCGTGGGCTGGGGAACTAGGATTCGAACCTAGATAAACGGAACCAGAATCCGTTGTCCTGCCGTTAGACGATTCCCCAGTGAACTCAGCGAGAGTCCCTGGAAACCACCCGCCGCGTCCCTCCCTACCTGAGGGAGCTGTTCGGGGGGTGACCTGGGCCGGCCATGGATGGCCAACGAAGGCGGCGCAGCCTAACTTGCCTGCCGTGGCAAATCAAGGCGCAAATCTGTGGGCGAGGGGAGTGGTCCCGGAGCCGCTCCCTGGCGCCTGACGACGCGCTGCCCGTTGCAACTGCGCCAAGCGTGTTTATAAGACGCGCCAGCCCGTCTCGAACAGGAGCATGCCAGCCCAATGAGCAGCAAGGACATCGTCTTCCGCCGTCAGGCCCGCCGTCAAATCCAGGCCGGGGTGGACCAATTGGCCAACACCGTCAAAGTCACCCTGGGCCCGCGTGGCCGGAACGTCGCCATCGAGAAGAGCTGGGGCGCGCCGGTCGTCACCAAGGACGGCGTCAGCGTCGCCAAGGAAATCGAGCTGAGCGGCAAGCTGCCCAACATCGGCGCGCAGCTCGTCCGGGAGGTCGCCAGCCGAACCAATGACGACGCTGGGGATGGCACCACCACCGCCACCGTGCTCGCTCAAGCCATCTTCAACGATGGGCTCAAGCTGGTGGAGGCGGGCGTGCCCGTCATGGACCTGAAGCGCGGGATCGACCGCGCCGTCACCGCCATGGTCGCGGAGCTCAAGAAGCTCTCCAAGAAGGTGACGGACGACGACATCCGCCGCATCGCCACGGTGAGCGCCAACGGTGACACCACCATCGGGGACATGCTGGCGGACGCCATGAAGCGCGTCACCCGCGACGGCGTCATCACCATCGAGGAGGCGAAGGGCATGTCCACCGAGATCGAGGTGGTCGAGGGCATGCGCTTCGACCGCGGCTACCTCTCGCCGTACTTCGTCACCGATCAGAAGACGATGCAGGTCGAGCTGGAGGACGCCTACCTCCTCGTCACCGACAAGAAGGTGACCTCGATGGCGGATCTGGTGCCGATCCTGGAGGAGGTGCTCAAGAAGGGGGCCCCGCTGCTCATCGTGGCGGAGGACGTCGAGGCGGAGGCGCTCGCCACCTTGGTGGTCAACAAGCTCCGCGGCGTGCTCAAGATCGCCGCCGTCAAGGCGCCGGGATACGGTGATCGCCGCAAGGAGCTGCTGAAAGATCTCGCCATCCTGACCGGGACGGAGTCGTTCACGGAGGACCTCGGGCGTGGCTTGGACTCCATCAAGCTGAAGGACCTGGGCCGCGCGGATCGCGTCCTCATCGACAAGGACAACACCACCGTCGTGGGCGGCAAGGGCGACAAGGCCAAGCTCAAGGGCCGTATCGAGCTCGTCCGCCGGCAGATCGAGGAGACCACCAGCGACTACGATCGCGAGAAGCTGCAAGAGCGCCTCGCGAAGCTCGCCGGCGGCGTGGCGGTGGTGAAGGTCGGCGCCGCGACCGAGGTCGAGATGAAAGAGCGCAAGGCGCGCGTGGAGGACGCGCTCGCCGCGACCCGCGCCGCCGTGGAGGAGGGCTACGTCCCGGGCGGCGGCGTCGCCTTGCTCCGCGCCTCGAGCGCCGTGGCCAAGCTCGAAGGCCTGAACGACGCCCAGCGCGCCGGCGCGCAGCTGCTAGCGCGCGCCGCGCAGGCGCCGCTCGCGCAGATCGCCGCC
>CAZNZH010000894.1:0-2460 GCA_964577445.1 uncultured Myxococcales bacterium | reverse complement strand
CCCCGCGCAGGCGCCGCCGCTGGCGACGCTGACCCCGGCGAGCCGCGCGATACACGCGCTCGGCCAGGTCGTGCCGTCGCACCCGCAGACCGGCGCGTCGCTCTTCGCGCAGGCCACCGGCCGCGCCTGGCACACCCCGAACCCGCCGCACTGCCCGGTCGCCTTCCCACAGATCTCCCCAGGCGCGCACTGGCTTGTTGCAGTGCACGCGCCCTCACAGGTGTCCGGGCAGCCGTCCCCGTCGCCGTCGGCCGGCGTCGTCCCGGCAGGGCAAAGGGGTCCCGCGGGGCAGCCGCAGCCGTCCTCGCACCCGTCGCCGTCCAGGTCCGCCGGGACGAGCCCGCCCTCGCACCTCACCTGCGGGCACACGCACACGTCCGCGCAGCCGCCGCCGTCGCTGTCCACCGCTTCGCAGCACGGGCCGCACGCGATCGGCGCGCAACAGGCCGGATTCACGCCAGAACCTACGCAGACACCCGCGGCGCACAGGTCGACCGCCGTGCACTCCTCGCGGTCGTCGCAGGCCGTGCCGTCGGCCAGCGCCGTGTGAGCGCACACCCCGTCCGCCTGGCAGGTGTCGGCCGTGCACGGCTGCCCGTCCTGACACTCCGCGTCGCTGCGGCAGCCCACACAGCTATTGGTGGCCGCGTTGCACTTTCCCGTCGCGCAGTCGCGGTTGGTCAGGCAGCTCACGCACTGCTGCTTGTCGGGGTGACAGACGCCGCTCGTGCAGTCGGCACTTTTGACGCACTGCACACAGGTCGCGGTCTCGTGCTGACACACGCCGCCCGCGCAGTCGCCGTCGTCCACGCACTGCACGCACGCGTGAACCGTCGGGTGGCACGCCGCGCCGGCCGGGCAGTCGCCGTCGTCCAGGCAGCCCACGCAGACGCGCCGGACCGGGTCGCACACGCGCCCGCCGCCGCAGTCCTTGTCAAAGGAGCAGCTCCCGTCGACCTGAATGACCTCAGCGTCGCCTGCGGCGTCCGCCCCGGGCCCCTCGCCGGAGTCGCACGCGCCCAGCGCGACCAAGGAGCTCAGCGCGACACCCAGCGCCGGCATCCACCGTTTGGTGCTCGTCTTCACGGGGCTTCCTTTCGCCTCCGGGCCCCCTGCCGTCGGGATTTCTGCCCTCGCCCCGTCGCGGCCGCTCATGGCGCCTCCAGGCAGATCCCGTCGGGTCCGCAGACGCCGCCGTGGCACTGGATATCGCCCGTGCACGACCGGCACTGCCGGCTCGCCTCGTCGCAGACGCCGGTGACGCAGTGGCGGTCGGCCAGGCACGGCACGCAGAAGTTCTCCGCCAGCGCGCACGCCCCGGTCGGGCAGTCGGCGTCGCGCAAGCACTTCACGCAGAAGCGCGTGTCGAGATTACAGACCGCGCCCGGGCAGTCGGCGTCGCGGCCGCAAAAGCGCGGAATGGCCAGCGGCTTACACAACCCGACCTTGCAGACGTAGCCCTTGGGGCAGGCGTGCTCCGCTGAGCAGCGGCTGCCTTCGATGGGCACCCGCTCCGCGCACCCCCAGACAAGCAAGCTGGCGAGCAGACAGAGCGCCAGCCCGAGGCATGTTGCTCGCGATGGTCGGATCAAAAATCCCGTTTCAGCGTGACTCCACCGGGCGAGACGCTGACCGAAAGCGGTGGCATGTAGCGCTCTTCGGCAACGGGCCGGTCGAGCGCGAACCATAGCGCGCTGCCCAAGACCGCTGCTCCGCCTACACCGTACATGACCCACGCGCCCGTCTGAAAGCGCCCGATGTCGTCGTTGAGCCGCGCGCGGCGGTCGCCGAAGGTGTCGGGCCGCGACGCCTCTTTTTGTTTGGCGCGGGCTGCCAACGAGAAGCCCAGCCCGCCCGCCAACACCGCCGCGCCCGAGCCGGCCAGCGCCCACGCCCCCTTGTTTTCGTACCAGGGCCGCTCGACCAGCCGCCGCACCTCGAGCCCCGGCAGGTACGCGCCGCCCAGGTACGCCTTGGCGTAGTCGCGCCCGTAGGACTGCTGAAAGAGCGTGCGCTCGAAGTAGTCGGACCCGGCCCCGCGCGCCGACAGCACCGTCCGCTCGCGCGACTCGAGCTCCGACAGGTCCACCGGCCCGGAGAGCCCGGCGGGGACGAGGTATTCGGTGGTCCCGCTGACCAGCACGAAGGGCCCGGCGTTCGGCAGCGACAGCCAGAAGCGCTCGCCCGCGCTCTTGTGGAAGTCCACCTGCCGCACGAGGTTGTCGTCGACGAGGTGCGCCTTTCCGACGAAGCCCTCCGACACGCGAATGCGCGCCGAAAAGCGCGCGGTGCGGAGATCGACCAGCGCCAGCTCGGGATCGTCGAGGGGCGGCCGGATATACGGCGTGATGCGGACGGTCGGGTTGGTCACCCGCGCGTTGGCCGCGGCGACGAAGGCCGCCAGCTCGCCGAAGGTGATGAGCCCGTCGTCGTTGACGTCCGCCGGCCCCAGGAGCGCTG
>CAZNZH010000893.1:0-2463 GCA_964577445.1 uncultured Myxococcales bacterium | reverse complement strand
GCCACCCCGGCCCGCCGCCGCGCCGCCCTGGCCCTCGCGCTCCTGGCACTCGCCGGCTGGTTCGCCGCCAGCCTTTATGCCCGCCGCACCCTGGGCGAGGGCCGAGCCGACCCCGAGATCGCCCTCGGGACCGCACTCCGCCCCCACCTGACACCCGGCGACCTCGTCGTGGTCCTCGCGCGCGACCCAGCCCGCGACGAGGCCTGGGGCACCGCCAACAACTACCAAGACCCCCGCCTGCTCTACGTCGCCGGCGCCCGCGGCTGGGTCCTCCCCTCCGACGAGGGCTGGGCCCCCGAGACCCTCGCCGACCTCGCCCGAAGCGGCGCCCGCTACTACGCCGACCCCACCGGCGCCCTCCCCGAGCACCCCGCGCTGCTCGCCTGGCTGACCACCCACGCCCAGCCACTCACCGCCGGCCCAGCCCCCGCCCTCTGGCGCCTGCCTCAAGCGCCCGCGCCCGTAGACCCGGTCCAATATCAGTGACCGACCACCGTTACATCAGCCAGTCGCGAACGGGTTGACGACCCGGACTGAGCCGTAGATGCGGCCGCTCTGGAAGTCCTCGGAGTAGAGCGTCGGGATGCCGTGGCGCTCAGCACTCGCCCACATGTGCGCGTCAAACCACGAGAGGCCATAGGCCCCCCAACCGCGCAGGGCCAAGCGCAGGACGGCTTCGTCCGGGTAGATGACCCGGAACAGCAGCGTCAACTCCTCCGCGACCCGCGTCGCATCGGACGGAGCCATCAGAGGTTCGGCGCCCGCACGTCCACGAGTCAGAGCCGCGACCATCTCGAGGATCGCCTGATGCGAAACACGCGCTTCGCCGCTGGCCAGCCCCTGCCTCAGCAAATCCCGCGCGATCTTCTGCTTGTCTGGGAAGCGCCCGTCGTGCCGGTAGACCAGGACGTTTGTGTCAACGAGGAAGGGCACGTTCGTACAGCTCCTCGCGCGTCCAGCCGCGGTCGCTCGCGGGTGCCTCCGCGCAGCGAGCCAAGTCGCGTTGGGCTTGGCGCGCCGTCTCCGCGTCGAAGAGCGCGAGTCGCTCGGCGAGGTCGAGGCTCAGCGGCGCCGTCTCCACCCGAAGACGAATGTCGGCGCCCGCGGGCTCGAAGAAGACCTCACTCCCCGCGACGATCCCGTACGCGTCGGCGACAGCCTTGGGGATGGTGACTTGTAGCTTCGATGTGACCTTGCTCATGCGTCCTTGTTTGGACAAGGCCCCCACCCTTGTCAAGCTACCGGTCCCGCGCTGAGAAGGTGGGAACACCTTCTGAGGCCTCGTCGCGCTGGTCAAACGCAGGCCGGCGCAGGCGTCAGGCGCCTATGTCGCGCAGCAGGGCGACAGCAGGACGCGCACGGCGTCGAGGGCGCGGAGGGGCTGGCGCTCGCAGGTGGCGTCACCGGCCACGAGCCGCGTTGGGTGGCTGTCGAGCTCGCGACCACAGGGCACCGAGCCCACGCGCATCCCGTTGCGCGCTCGCCGCTTCGTCAGGGCTCGGTGAAGATCCAGAAGTCGCCGCCCAAGGTGGCGGTATCGCCTGCTCCGGCGCGGAGGCGGGCGACATAGCGCTGGCCCGGTTGGAGGTCTTCGAGCTGGACCTCCAAGGGCGTGTTGGCGGGGGCGGCGGCCAGGGTGGTGGTGGTGCCGTAGTCGGGGATCTCGAGGCCGTAGTCGAGCGAGATGGAGACCGACTCGGTGGCGGAGAAGCGCAAGGTGGCGCTCGTCGAGGTCACGTTGGAGATGCGGATGGGGGAAAACATCAGGCCCTCGGGCGGGGCGGTGAGGTCGCCCGAGGGGGCGAAGCCCGCGGTGGCGTCGAGGAAGGTCTGGACGCTGGCGGGGCCGGCGAGGGCGACGCCGTCGAGGCCGTCGGCCAGCATGGCGGCGCGGGTGGCGGCGAGGTCGGCGTAGGCCCAGCGTATCCAGGCCGGGAGCAGGGGGTCGTCGGGGTGGCTCGAGGCGGCCTTGCGGGCGAAGAGGAAGAGGTCGACGTCCCTCCAGGCGCGGGCGGCGTGGAGCTGGTGGACCAGGCGGCGGCGGAGGTCGGCGCGGCGCTCGGGGGTGAGCAGCGCGGCGGGGAGCGCGTCGAAGGTGGCGAGGTCCTCGGTGGCGAGCTGGAGCGCCTCGCTGCCCTCCTGCCAGATCCAGCGGACCGACTGGGGGTCGGGGTCGGAGACGCGCTCCCAGACCGCCTGCCAGTCCGGGTCCCACTTGGGCATCCTGCCGCGGTCGTTGAGCTGGCCGAAGGTCGCGCGCGAGGGGAGATCGCTGCCCTTCTCGAGGGCCCAGATCCCCAGCGCGTAGTGGGACTTGCGGCGGATGGGGAAGGTGTCCTCGAGCACGCGCACCAGCTCAGGCTGGCCGGGGGCGCCAGGCGCGATGCCCCAGGCGCTGTCGAGGAAGCCGTCCCAGATGGCGGCCAGGGGGGTCGCGCGGTCTCTGTGCAGGCGCTCGATGGC
>CAZNZH010000892.1:0-2465 GCA_964577445.1 uncultured Myxococcales bacterium | reverse complement strand
CCCGGGCAGCCGAACAGGATGGGGCTGCCCTCGGCGAAGAGCGCAGCGCCCAGCCGCGCGACGCCGCTGGTGGGACCCGCGCTCATCGCCCCAACCTCGGCAAACACTCAGCGTTCAGGCGTCGATCGCGCGGGAGGGGCCGAGCACGGCGCCGCCTGAAAGGCATCGATTTGCGCGCGCTGTGGGCGGCCGGGCGAAGGGCTGGTGGAGCCGCCGGGAGGGGTGCCGGGATGGGATATCCTTGGCCGCGATGACCGGGGACGCTCGGGAGGCGCGCCCGCCCCCTGAGATTAGAGGGTTTGATGGTGCGCACGCAAGCAGACTCGCGGCCTCAGCCCACGGCCGCGATAGCGCTGGGGACCCCGTATGGTCTCGGGCGGGGAGCGGGCAGGGCGTGGGCGTCAAGAAGGCCCCATGGCGAAACCGCGTTGGCTCAGCGCGTCGTACACGACGATGCTCACGGCGTTGGCCAGGTTGAGGCTTCGGACCACGGGCAACATGGGAATCGAGTAGGTGCGGTCGGTCTCTGCCGCGAGCAGGTCAGCGGGCAACCCGTCCGCCTCACGGCCGAAGACGAACCACGCGTCGGCTGGCGGCCGAAACGCGGTGTAGACCGCCGCGCTGTGGCTTGAGTAGAACGCGACCTGCTCGGGCGCGGTGTTTGCGAGGCATCCGCCCAGGGTCGCGTGCCGGTGCAAGAGCACATGGGGCCAATAGTCGAGGCCCGCGCGCTTCAGGTATCGGTCCGCCAGGGAGAATCCCAGCTCGCCCACCAAGTGGAGGTGCGTCGCGGTCGCCGCACACAACCGCGAGATGCTCCCGGTGTTCTGCGGGATCTGTGGGTTGACCAGGACCACGTGCAGCTCAGCGCGCAAGAGTCAGCGGCTCCTCAACAGGTGTTGCCATCTTCTCCCGTCGCCCGGGCGGCTCGTCGCGCGTCAGGCTCAGAGCTGGAAGTTCGGCTGCTGCGCCGCCGCCTGGGTGGGCGCGGCTTTGACAAGCTCGCGCACTCGCTCGACCAGGATGCCGTAGTCCTCAGCGCCCGCGCTCTTCGACGCGAACTCGAAGATGGTCTGCTGCTTCGACGGCGCCTCCTTCAGGCGCGTGTTGACCCGGATGGGCGTCAGCACCTTGTCCTTGAAGTAGCGCTTCAGCGTGCGCAGCACCTCGTGGCTGATGCGGTTTCGTACGTCGTAGAAGGTCGGCAAGACCCCCATGACAGTGATCGGGTGCCGCAACTGCTCCTGGACCGTCTTGAGGGTCCGCAGGATCTGCTTGACGCCGACCAGGGAGAGGTAGTCGCAGGCGACCGGGATCAGGACGTTGTCAGCGAAGAAGAGCGCGTTCTGGTTGAGCAGACTCAGGCTCGGGCCGCAGTCCAAGATGATGTAGTCGTAGGTGTCGAGCTCGCGAAGGCGGCTCTTCAGGACCCGATAGGGGTGCTCGACGTGCGCGAGGTGAACCTCGACCTTGGCCAGCAGGCTGTCGGACGGCAGCAGGTCCAGATTCTCTCGGACGTTGACGATGACCTCCTCGGGCGCGGCGTTCTCGACCATCACATGGTAGAGGTTCCGCCCGCCTTCGCGGCCGAAGCAGACCCCCACGTTGCCCTGGGAGTCCATGTCGACGATCAGCGTGCGCAGCCCCGCCTGAGCCAAGCCGTGGGCCAAGCTCACCGTCGTCGTGGTCTTGCCGGTCCCGCCTTTCTGGTTCATCACGGCGATCTTGTGGGCACCGCGGCGCTCGCGGACGGCCTGGCGCACCGGCGCGTCCCGGCACTCCAACGAGCAGTAGTAGGCTTGCTGCCCGCCCACGAAGGCCTGCTGATACGCGTACTTCAACTCGAAGGGCTTGGCGCAGGCCGTGCAGTCCTTCGTCGCCTGCGAGAAGAGCGCGCGCTCATGGCAGGTCTGTGAGCAGTAGTGCACGTCCCCGGCGCTGGTCTGCTGCCGCTGGAACGCGAAACGCACCGCAAACTCGGAACCGCAAACCGAACAACGCGACTGCTGTGCCGACATCGAAGCCTCCCCGACCGCTCGCCAACCCGCTCTAGCGGCAGCGGTGACGCGAGCTCCCGCTCGGAGCCCGTCGCCATATATGGCACACGATGTGGACACGGATCCCGTTTGTCAATCGCTCTGAGCCCGCAAAAAAGCGTGCGCGGCCTCGTGGATCGGACGCCCCGCGTCGCATGTGGGCCTGTGGCGGCGCTCAACGCGTCGCGGAGCTACCCGCCGAGATGAGCGCGGGGCGCCCTCCTCGTCACGACACGCTGCTCGAATTCCCTTGCCGAAGCCCCCACCGGGCGCCCCTCAGAGTCGAATCCAGACGTCGACCACCGGGTACACCGGCCAGTGCTTGATGTTGCCCCGATGTACGACCGTCACCCCTTCCCGCCCCGGCAGGCTGCGCACCGTGCCCTCGTCGACGACCAGCGCGAACCTTCCCGCCGCCAGCCCCACGCC
>CAZNZH010000891.1:0-2473 GCA_964577445.1 uncultured Myxococcales bacterium | reverse complement strand
GTGAGCCCGGCATCGAGCACGCCCGACTGCAGCGCCTGATAGACCTGGGAGCCGGGCATCGCGGAGGGCGACGCGCCGACCTGCGTCCCCGGCACGCCATCGTGCGGTGACGCCGAGTGCGGAGCCGACGGCTGCGGGGGGTCGTGCGGGGCGTGCGGGGAGGGGACGGAGTGCGCCGACGGCTTCTGCGCGCCGCTCGCCAACTGCGATAACCGCGAGTGCGGCCCCGACGGCGCGGGCGGCTCCTGCGGGACCTGCGAGGCGCCGACGAAGTGTCAGCTCGCGGCGTGTGAGGGCGGCAAGTGCAGCCTCTCCATCGCAGGCGGTAGCTGCCTGATCAAGGGCGCCTGCTACGGCGGCGGCGCGTTGAACCCGGCGAACCCGTGCCAGATCTGCGACCCCAAGAGCAGCTCGTCGGGCTGGACCACGCGCGGGAAGGGCACCGTCTGCGGGCAGAGCCTCGACGTCTGCGCGACCCACACCTGCGTGGGCACCCAGTGCGTCACCAGTGTAGCGAGCGACTTCGGGAGCTGCGACGACCACAGCGCCGCCTCGGTCGGCGACTGGTGTCACAGCGGCGTCTGCACCGGCTGGTACCAGCGCACAGAAGCCCAATACGGTGGCGTCGCGCAGTCGCACGAGGCCTTCGTGTCAGCCTCCCCGCCGGCCGGCGGCGGCGTCTACGGGCTCTTCGACCACAGCGGCGGCGCTGGCCGCAGCGTGACGATGTACCGCTCGTCCACCAACGGCGTGACCCAGGACCTCACCGCGCCGAAAGCGGGCGAGTCACCCGGGCTCGCGGCCGCCATCCTCACTCAGTTCGAGCGCCTCTGGGAGTTCGTGACGGGAGGGTGGACCAACGCCCTCCGCCAGTTCTCACTTCGGGCCGCCTTTTACGACGCTGAGGCCAAGACCCCGACGAACTACAACGCCCTGGCCTACCTCGACGGCTACTCGAAGCGCTTCTTCGCCGCTGGCCTTCGCGAGCCCGGGACCGAGCTGGCCGTTCGCTCGTGCAGCCGTCCGAAGTGCTTCGAGCCGACGAAGACCTGCTCGTGGTCGTGCGCCAACGACTCGGTCCTCCAGTCCGCCGCCTCAGACATCCCGGTCGGCGCCGCGTGGTTTGGCGGCGCGCCGGTCATCGGCGCCAACCACGGCAGCGCCAGCTCGCCGGCGAGCGTGCGCATCCTGCTCATCGACCCCAAGTTGGGCTGGTGGCGCAACTATGCGCCGCTCGAGCTCGCCACCAAGGGCCGCGCGCTGAGAGCGTTCGCGAGCGTCGGCGGGACCAGCGGCGGGTCGACGACGCCCGAGTGGCTGCTCGGTTGCGGCACCGACGGCCTCTTCTTCGTGTCGCAATTGAGCGGGATCGACGAGGTGATCCCGAGCGCAAATCACCCCGCGCCGACCCTCGTTTCCTACGTCGCCATCTCGCAGTTCGACGGTCGCGTCTTCGTCCTCGGCACCTACATGAAGTCCACCACGCGCTATCACCTCCTCTTTCACGCCGCGCTCAGCAGCGACCTCCGCCAGCGCGCGAGTTGGGAGGTGCACCAGCTCGAGGCCGGCTATGAAAACACCAACCTCAAGCTCGGCCCCGTCGTCGCCCGCGTGATGCTCGGCCTCGCGTCCGACACCACCCAGATGTTCGGCCTCGGCGGCGTGCGCGACGACTCCACCGGCGGCGTCATGCGGCGGCAGGTGTGGCGATGGGACCTGCCCCCGGGCGGCCCGCTCACCGCCGCCGAATATTGGGACGGCGCGAAGCCGGGCGTGCCCGCGCCGTGGGTGGTCGTCGACCAGGGCAAAGCCGACCCCACATCCGCCTGGGCCGTGGATCTCGAGGCGGGGACGATGCGCGACACCGGCAACTGCTACGATGTGCTCGCGGGGGCCTCGGTGGTCGAAAAGCGCGGCACCTTCCTGCTCAACCCCGCGATGGAGTTCGGCCAGGGAACCCTCCGAGTTCGCGTGAAGCCGATTGACGATGACGGCTTCGGCGTCATGTATAGCGTGCTGGACGCCGAGACCTACTACCGGTTCAGCGTCGACAAGGAGCGCGGATTCGCGCGGCTGCTGCGGATGACGGCCGGCAAAGCGACCGTGCTGGCGGAGAGGAACGCGCTGTCCTTCGCCGCGCTCGGTCAGTGGATGGTGCTGGAGGTCGAGCGCAAGGGCGACACGCACACCTGCAGGCTCGACGGCGAGACGCTGCTGACCGCGGACGACTCGAAGTACCCGCCGGGGCCCGTCGCGCTGTACTCCTGGGCCATGGGCGGGGGCGGGGTGGCCTTCGATGATGTCCAGGTCTTCTCCGCGAAGTAGGGCGGCAGGCGGCGCGGCAGGTGGCCGGGTCGCGCCGGCGGTCAGGTGTCGCGGCCCGGCGTCATGGCGGCGCCCAAGGTCGGATAGAGCTCGGCCCACACCGAGACCAGGCGAACCACCGCGTCGTAGATCATCTCCGTCGCGAGGG
>CAZNZH010000890.1:0-2475 GCA_964577445.1 uncultured Myxococcales bacterium | reverse complement strand
TCGCGAGCTGATGCGCGACGTCCACCGCACGCGCACGCCAGATGCGCTCGAGGTGGCTGTTCGCGCTCTTGCGAAGACCGCGCGCGTGATCCAGTTCGCCCACGACGCCGGATTTGTGCATTGCGATATAAAGCCCGGAAACATCATCGTCGATGGGGAGGGCGAGCCGCATCTGACCGACTTCGGCATCGCCAAGCAGCGCCGCGCCGACAAGGCCCCGCTGGCCGCCGGCGCCACCATCGTCGGCACCCCGAGCTACATGTCGCCCGAGCAGGCCAGCGGCACGGCCGCGCTCATCGGGCCCCGCAGCGACGTCTTCAGCTTGGGCGCCGTGCTCTACGAGCTCTGCACGGGGCGCCCGCCCTTCGTCGGGGGTGAGTCCAACGACACCATCTCGACCATCGCCTCGCTGCTCAGTGACGCCCCCGAGCCCGCGTCAGAGGTCGCCGCGCGGCAGCTCGGCTGGTCGCTGGCGCCCGAGCTCGAGGCCATCTGCCACAGGGCCATCGCCCAGGACCCTCCGGCCCGCTATCCCAGCGCCGCGGCGCTCGCGTCCGACCTCGAGGCGTGGCTGTCCAAGCGCCCCGTGTCGGTCGGCCCGGCCGGGCCGGCGCAGACCTCGCGCCGCTCGCTCGCGCCCGGCGCCGACCCTCGCCTCGCCAAGCTCGCCGCGCTGGCCGCGCTCGCCGCATTGCTCGCCACCGCCGCTGGCTTCGCGCTCGTCGTCGCGACGACGCGGGCTGACATGACGGACGCCACGCGCGGGCTCGCCATCGACGCATCGGTCGCCCAGGCGGCGACGCTGCGCGACGCGATCGAGCAGCACATGCTCGAGGGGCGCCCCGACCTCTCGCGCGCCCTGGTGAACACGCTCCGCGACGGCCGGGACACCCGCGGCATCGACGTGCTCCGGGTCGACCGCACCTACGCGTTCACCGACCAGGTCACCCGCTTCGCCGTCGAGGCGCGCCTCGGCGACTCGAGCGCGCTCGCCTGGGCCAGGGACACCTGGCCCGAGCTGCCCGCCGTCGTCGCCGCGCTGCGCGACGTGGCGCTCCCGGCCATCGCCCGCGCTCCCGAGCGCAAGGCCGCCACCTTCGCGTTCGACCCGCGCGAGTGGGAGGCCTTCCTCGCGAGGGGCGAAGTGCTCGCGTACGACAGCGAGGTCGCGGGCGAGCCCACGATCACGGTGTTGCAGCCGGTGTCCAACGACGAGCGATGCCAAGCCTGCCACGGCGACGTGGAGCGGGGCGTCTACGGCCTGAAGAACGCCGTCCGGGCCGTGCTGGTCGTGCGGCGATCGCGGGCGGCGCTCGACCAGCATCTCCGCAGCAGTGAAGCCACCACGCTGGGCATCGGCGCCGGCACTCTCCTCGGCCTGCTCGGCCTGCTGTGGCTCGCCGGCCGCCGCTCGCTGACGCCTCGGCGGCCAGCCGGGGATCCCGCCAGCGACTGAGGCGCGTAAGTTACTGAAAAGACATGACTCAGCCGCGGGGCGGGGGTCTGCGGGGACACCCTCTTACTCGCGCCCAACCCGCCTGGTTCGCGTCCAGACCAGGGTCGGCACGCAGAGCGACTCGAAGCTCACCTGCGCCGTCCAGGGGTCGACGCTCACGTCCATCGCGATCGGCTCAATGCCCATCGGGTGCGGCCCGACCGAGTAGGTGGCCGCCCGCGTCCAGTCCTCGGCGCCCTCCTGCTTCACCACGAAGGTCGTGTGGCAGACGCTGGCGGTCTTGGACGCCCCGAAGACGGTGAGCGACGGGGCGGGACCACCGAGGATGCGCGGCGCGAGCACTGGCTGCGGCAGGGGCAACTCCGGCCCCGCGTCGCGTACCAGCAGCTTGAGCCCGTGGTGGCGGGTGAGCTCGCCTTCCCCTTTCCACTCGGCCTCAAGGCAGTCCGTCGCGTCGGCGTTGAGGATCGCCCGGCAGCTTGCGGCGAGCTTGCTGCGATGCGAGCCCGCCGCGGCGCCCTTGCCGAGCGCATCACAGGCCTTTTCACCCTGGAACAAGGCGAGGACCAGAGCGGATCCGGTGCAGTCAGACGACCGCCCCGGCTTGTCGCACCATTGCCAATCGAAGGTGAGCGCCGAATCGAAGTCGCGGCAGAGCCTGCGCACCCGCTCCGTCGCACCGGCGCAGCCCTTGGTGTCGCCATCTTTTCCGAGGCGGCACAAGGGGTGCATCTCTTCGGGGGCCTCTGGACACAGGCCCGTCTCTCGGGCGTTCCAGCCGGTGAGCCAGGCGCGGCAAACGAACTCGATGTCGCCGCCGGGATCGAGGTCGCGGCAGCGCGCGGGGTCACGCGCGGCCAGCACCTTGCAAAGGCGCGAGGCATGCATCGGGCTCGGGTCCGGCGGGAAGGGGTGGACGAGGCGGGGTACCGCCCAGTCGTCCACCGCCGTGCGGATGAGGCGTTCGGCCTCCATGCGCTGCTCGCCCCAGTAGCTCCCGGCGATGAGGACGCCCTGGG
>CAZNZH010000889.1:0-2477 GCA_964577445.1 uncultured Myxococcales bacterium | reverse complement strand
GAAAGGCTGCGCGAGGCCCTCGGCCGGTTCCACGGCGGGCGTGTCGTCGTCGCGATCGCGTCGTTGCCGTACAAGTGCCCGGCTGCCCCGTACGAGACGGCCATGCTCGTCGACGGCTACCTGCGCTGGCGTGGGGTACGGGCGGCGACCCAGATCGACCTCTACACGCCCGAGCCGCTGCCGCTGCCCGTCGCCGGCCCCTTTGCGGGCTACAGCGTCGCCGCCGAGCTCGCGGCGCGGGACATCGCGTTCCATCCCCGGACGCAGCTCGACGCGGTCGAAGAGGGAGCGCTCCGCTTCGGCGGGGAGAAGGTCGCGGCCGACCTCGCCGTCGTCATCCCACCGCACCGGCCGCCAGAGGTCGTCGCCGCCAGCAGCTTCGCCGGGCCGAACGGTTGGATCCCGGTCGACCGAGCGACCCTGCGTGCGCGCGACAGCAACGTCTACGCCATCGGGGACAACACCGTCATTCCGCTGGAGAACGGCATGATGCTGCCCAAGGCGGGAGTCTTCGCGCATGGCGAGGCCGAGGTCGTGGCGGAGAACATCGCCCGGCGCGTCCGCGGCAACCTCACCGAAATGGGCTTCGATGGGCACGGCACCTGCTTCCTCGAGACGGGCGGCGGCAAGGCTGGTATGGCGAGCGGCGACTTCTTCGCTTCGCCGCTCCCAGAGGTCGCGATGCGACGTCCCAGCCGCGCCTGGCACGCAGGCAAGGTCGCGTTCGAACAGTACTGGCTGCGACGCTGGCTCTAGCAATCGGTCGCGATGGTTCCGGAGTTGCCGTGGTGGACCACCCATCAACTCGGGCGTATCTGGGGCTGGACGTGTAACCGAAAGACCGTGGATCGGGTCTCGGCTGGGGAACTGCGCGAAGGGAGGATACGTTGAGCGCCACGCCAATCCCTTCGACTTGGTCCAGAGGGCGTAGCCCAGTACGACGCGTGGTACGAGTCGGCCGACGACCGAGCGGACCTGGACCCCAAAGAGCGTTGAGCCGGCGGACTTCTCGGGGGCACCCCGAAACCATGGCTCGACGCGGGCACCAGCATCGGTCTGTTCTGCGGCGACCCCGCGGGCGAAGATTGGCCTCGACCCTTCGCGAGATGCTGAATCTTGCCTCGGGTCGCATGCCCTTCTGCCGTGCTCGGCGCAAATGTTGGGGCGACCCGCGACTCGGGGCGAGCTGAGACGCGCCTCGACTGCCGCGGAACCCCACCTTGGATCCACCTCTTCGCTCAGTGCTCCCGCGGGGCCTGTACCCGGACTTCCCCCGCTCCCATGGCGCGGTCAATGCGCTGCGTGCCCTCGTCCGTGAGCCGACAAAAGTCAGAGAACGAGTCCCTCGCGGTACCCGATCATCGACGCGTCGGGCTGGAGGGCTGCGATGGAAGCATGGTCAGACAACCTGAGCGGAAACAAGGCGGGTCGCGCCGGAAAGCTGGCGCGGTCAGCCCAGGGACTCGCGCGGGGGCCGCCGCCCGCTGGGCAGCTGTGCTTAGCGGCGCGCCAGCTGCCGAAGTCCCGTCTCGTCGAGCACGCGAATCTCTCGACGGCTCACATCCACGAGGCCATCGGACTGAAACTTGCCAAGGACGCGCTGAACAACGTCGGGAACCGTCCCGAGGCGAGCCGCGAGTTCGGCGATCGTGAACCACTTCGGTCGGCTCAGCACTCCGCCTTCCGCCTGGGCAAGGATGAGATCTGCCAGCCTCTCGCTGACAGTGCGCAGCGAGAGATCGGCAACCAGGCCGACGAGGTGGAGCATGCGTTCAGCCATATTCTCGAGTACGCGCTCCGCGAACTCTGGCCGCTCGCGCAAGAGACGCAGGATGGTGTCCCGCGGGACTACCCACGCCGTGCTGGGTTCGAGAGCTACCGCGGTGGCAGGGCTCAGCCCGCTCGTGAAGATCGCCACGGTGTTGAACGCCTCGCCGGGACCAACGAACTGAAGGACCTGCTCGCGGCCCTGCTCCGACGTCTTCACGGCCCGGACCCAGCCGGACTCGAGGACATAGAGACCCTCGGCCGGCTCACCCTCTATGAACACGATATCGCCCGGAGCGTAGTCACGGCGGCGGCTCGCGCCAGCCAGGAGAGCGAGCGTCTCCCTGTCGAGCCCCCGGAACAGCGAAAACGCCGCCAACCCGCCCTGCAGCTCTTCGAGGCGGTCATCGGCCGGCACCCGCCGATTATAGCTGCCCTGATACGGTCGTCTCCGACCACCCGTCCACTTCAAAGCACGACAAAAGTCAGAGATTCGCGCGGCGGCGGAGGGCACGATGAACGTACAGCTGGAGGTACACGATGGTACGCAAATCCACTCTCCTCGAACGATGGGGCGCCTTCGCCGTCCGGAGGCGCTGGTACGTCCTCGGCGCTTCAATTGCCGCCGTGGCGCTCCTTGCGCTGGCCGCCCGCGCACTGAATGAAGGGACGGTGAGCAGCCTCGACATACCCGGTGCGGAATCGCAGGA
>CAZNZH010000888.1:0-2493 GCA_964577445.1 uncultured Myxococcales bacterium | reverse complement strand
GCGGGAGCGCTACCCGCGGGCCCGCTGCGGCGCTTTGATTCGTCGTGGCGGGCCTGTGATTTTTCGGCCCGTGTTTTATCGGGCTGATGCGCGCCGAAGCGCGGCCGGGGCGCGCGGCTGGGATCACTCGGGCGGTGGCGGGGGGTTGTCGGCGACGTAGGCTCCGCGCTGGCCCATGGGTTTTGGGGGGCCGACGGTGCTGTCGATGGAGGTCTGAAGCTCCGTCTCGGCGTTGAGCTCCGCGCCGATGAGCACGGCGTAGACGCTGAACTGTAGCCACAGCAGCGTCACGACGATGGCGCCGAGGGAGCCGTAGGTCACGTCGTAGCTGCCGAAGCGCGAGACGAGAGCTGAGAAGAGCGCGGAGCCGGCGAGCCAGAGCACGGTGGCGACGACCGCACCCCAGGTCACCCAGCGCCAGCGCGGGCGGTTTCGGCGCGGGGCGAGGCGGTAGAGCAGCGCGAAGCTGAACATGGTGACCAGGGCGAGGAGCGGCCAGCGCACGAGCTGGAGGACGAGCGCGGTGGCGGGCGGGAGGCCGATGGCGGCGAGGGTGACGGGCAACGCGACCAGGAGCGCCAAGACGGTGGTGCCGCCCACGAGCGCGCCCGCGGTCGCGAGGATCGACACGGCGTAGAGGCGGATGAAGCCGTAGCCGTGGGGTTCGCGGTAGGCGATGCCGAGGGCCTCGATGAGGGAGCGGATGCCTTTGGAGGCGCTCCACAAGGCGAAGAGCAGGCCCACGACGAGGCCGGCGCCCAGCTCTGAGCCGGGGCGGCGGACGATGGTGTTGAGCTGTTCGAGCAGGACCTGGCGGACCTCGTAGGGCAAAAAGCTGCTGAGCGCGCCTACCTGGTCGTGGACGTCGAAGGGGTCCGAGATGAGGCCGTAGAGCGAGACCACGGCGATGAGGGCGGGGACCAGCGCCAAGAAGGCGTAGAAGGTGACGCCGGCGGCGACGATGTCGACGTGATCCTCACTCAGGCGGTGGACGACGCGGGTGAGGATGTCGCGCCAGCCGCGGAGCCCGATGTGGCGGGGGCTGCGGGCGTAGCGGCCACGCGCGTCGGCGCGGCGATCAGGCGGCCTGTCGGCGCGGGGGTCCGGCTCCGAGCCCGCGACAACGGGTGAACGGACGGCACGCGGCGCGGGTTTCATGGAGAGGGCCCTCCGAGGTGGCGGCGGCGACTATGTACCAAGCAATGGGCGTGCCACCCATCCCCCGTGCACGAACGTCGCCACCCATTGGGCCCGGTGGTATAGCACCGCCCTCGCTGGGGCCTGCCCCCGCAACCGATCGCCCCGCGTTCGCCCCACCAACAGCCGGAGCCGCTGCCATCCATGCTGGAGATCCTCGAAAACCTCCTGCTCGTCGGCGTCGCCATCGGGTTGCTGTGGAAGTGCTCCGACTGGCTGGTCGAGAGCGCGGCGCGCCTCGGTCGCCGCTTGGGCTTCTCCGAGCTGACCACCGGGCTGGTCATCGTGTCGATCTGCACGTCCGCGCCCGAGTTCGCGGTGAGCGTGATGGCGGCGCTACAGGGCAAAGACGACATCTCGGTCGGCAACGTCGTCGGCTCGAACATCTTCAACCTCGGCATCATCTTGGGCCTCTGCGCGCTGATCCGCCCCATGGTGACCACTCGGCGGTTGGTGCTGCGCGACGGGCTCATCCTCATCGCGACGACCCTGCTGCTGGTCGGGATGCTCTACGACGGCGAGCTGGCGCGCTGGGAGGCCATGGTGCTGCTCGCGGGCCTCGGCGGCTACATCGCGATGCTGGTGTTGGGCACGCAGGAGCTGGTCGACGAGCTGCCTGACGACCCGATGACCTGGCGCGACCTGCTGTGGCTTGCGGCCGGCGTGGCCGGCGTGGTCGGCGGCGGCGAGCTGCTGGTCCTGGGCGCCTCCGATCTCGCGCGGATGGCCGGCGTGAGCGAGTGGGCCATCGCCGTCACCATCGTCGCCGGCGGCACCTCCACGCCCGAGCTCGCCGCCTCGCTCCGCGCCGCGCTGGGCGGCCGCGCCAGCATGTCCATCGGCAACCTCGTCGGCAGCGACATCTTCAACATGCTGGGCGTGCTGGGCGCCGCCGGCTTCATCCGCCCCCTGTCGATCGCCACCGACGCGGAGGGCAGCCTGGTGATGCTCGTCGCCATGTGCGTCCTCGTCGTCGTGTTCATGCGCACGGGCTGGCGATTGTCGCGCTGGGAGGGCGCTGTGCTCTTGACCGCGGCGCTGGCGCGCTGGGGCTTCGATCTCGGGTTGTGAGCGCGGGTCGTCCGTGCGCCAATTGACCATTGCGGGCGCGCCGCGTATGCACGCCCGAGACCTCTGGAGGAAGTCATGGCTCAGATGATTCACGGTGGGCGGTTGGTCGCGCGGGCGCTGAAGGCCGAGCAGGTCGAGTGCCTGTTCACCCTGTGCGGCGGCCACATCCAGGCGATCTACGACGGCTGCCTCGACGAGGGCATCCGCGTCGTCGACACCCGCCAC
>CAZNZH010000887.1:0-2495 GCA_964577445.1 uncultured Myxococcales bacterium | reverse complement strand
TTTCCGCACCGACGTCTACTCCCTGGGCACGGTGATGTACGAGCTGCTCACCGGTGAGCGCGCGCTCGAGATCGAGCGCCCCACGGCCGACGCCTGCCTCGCCTACCTGCTCTCGACAGCGCCGATCCCGACGGTCCCCCTGGCGACTCACGAGCCGCACCTGCCCGCCCCGTTCGGCGTGCTGGTCGACCGCTGCATCAGCCGGGACCCAAAGCTCCGCCCCGCGGATGGGATGGCCCTGAGGGACGCCCTGGAGGCGGCGATCGGAGAGTCCGAGCGCGACATGGCCGACCGCTCGCTCCTCCGCCGCACGCTGCGCATCGTCCGCGGCTTGGTGCGTGGCTCCAACGGCTCTCGCGACGGCTGAGCCCCCCGCCCGCTGGCCCGCTCTCGCGACTCCGCGCCCCCGGCCGGTTCGCGGCGTTGGCGCGGATAACGACTCAAGCCAACGGCTGGCCGGCCGATGAGTAGTCATCACCACCCGCACCTTCCTGGGGGCAACGATGACATATTCAGGCACCAGATCGGCATGTGCCCCACAACGACGGATCTTCCGCCTGGGCGCGCTCGCCACCACCCTCGCACTGGCCGCAGGCTGTAGCGGCGGCGCCGTCGGCAGCACCGGCGAAGCGATCGAACCTCCGGGCGAGATCGTGGCCGTCGTCGCGTCGGACTTCGACAACACCGCGCCCCTCGTGACGGCGCCGGCCCCCCTCGCCCCGCCCATCGCGGGCGTCGTCGCGGGCGGGCGCTCCAGCTCCGACGCGTTCGCGGTCGCCGTGACCTACGGCGCCATCCAGTCCGACCGCGTCGCCGCGAGCGGTCGATTCCGAGTGCAGCTTGGGGCCAGCGCCCCAGGTTTCGACGAGACCCCTGCCCCTTCAACCACCACTTCTCGCTGAGGTATCCACATGAAACTCGTCCACCGATTCGCGGGCCTCGCCAGCGCCGCTCTCCTCCTGCTGACCTCCACCGCCCACGCCGAGGCGCCTGCCCGCATCCCGATTCAGGGCTACCTGACGACGGCTTCGGGCTCGCCCATCGACGGCACCGTCGAGGTCACGTTCACCCTCTACGCGTCGCCCAGCGGCCCTGACGGCGTCGTGTTCTCCGAGACACGGTCGGTGTCGGCCGCCGATGGCCGCTTCGCCCTCCAGCTCGGCGACGGCAGCGCCCCGATGGATCTCGAGCTCTTCCGCGACGTCGACGGCCTGTGGCTGGGCATGTCGGTCGACGGCGACCGCGAGATGTCCCCGCGCATCGCGATGACCTCGGTCCCCTACGCAGCCCACGCCCAGACCGCCACCGACGCGCTGACCCTCGACGGCTACAGCGCCGATGAGTTCGCCCGCACCGATGAGATCGATATGTCCGGGTTTCGCGCTGACCTGGACGCGCTGACCTCGAAGGTCGGAGACACGACCGCCATCAAGGCCGCCTTCGACGCCCTCAAGCAGGCGTTCGACGAGCAGCGAGATGCCTTCGACTCGCTCCGCGACGACGTGGGCGCCGGCCCCGCCGGCAGCGTGTCGCAGCTCGCGTCCGAGGTGGCGACGCAGAGAGAACTGCTCCAGGGCATCGACGAGCGCGTCCTGGGGTTGGGCGAGCTTACCCAATCGCTGGCGGACCAGATCGCCGCGCTGGGCAACGCCCCGGGCGGCGCGCCGGGCGGCCTGTCGGCGGTGGTGAGCGCGCTGGGCGACGAGTTCGCGGCGCTGCAAAGCCAGACGGACGCGCGACTGCTCCAGATGCAGAACGACATCGACACGGCAGCCGGGGACCTGTCGACGGCGGCTGCGATGGTGAACGCACAGAACGCCGCGCTCGAGGCGATCACCTCGACCCTGGAGGAGTACGCGACCGTCGCCGAGCAGCTCGCCGCCAGCGTCAGCGACGTGGCGGCTCAGGCTGACGCCGCAGCGCAGGTCGCGAGCAACGCGGGCTTCACGGCGCAGGCTGCCGACGCCAAAGCCGAGGCGGCGGCTCACCAGGCCGGCCAGGCTCTGGCGTCCGCTGAGGCGCTGGCCGCCAGCATCGAGTACGTCCAGTCTGACCTCGCCGCCCGCATCACCGCGGTCGACAACGCCAGCCAGGAGGCCATCAACCAGCTCATCTCGGAGTACAGCGCCGCCCTCGGGTCAGCCGTCGCCGACGCGCAGGGCGCCATGACCGCCGTCGAGGCGCACATCGCCGACACCAGCTTCGAGGCCCAGGTCAACAGCAAGTTCGCGCAGATTCTCGACGCGCTGGTCCTGGCCGGGGCCACCTACGACCTGGCCGCCGAGGCGAGCGCGACCTCGGACGCCAACGCCGGGCTCCTGCTCCAGAAGGACGCGGAGATCCAGGCCCTGACCCAGCGCATCGAGGCGCTGGAGGCCTTGGCAGAGTCCATGCAGCGCTAAGCCCGGACCCTCGCCCACCGCGACCCAAGGGTCGGTGACTGACTCGCGGACTTTTGCCAGGGGGCGAGTCCGCGAGTCAGCCACCGACCCTTC
>CAZNZH010000886.1:0-2508 GCA_964577445.1 uncultured Myxococcales bacterium | reverse complement strand
GCTACGGCCCGGGCGCGGTCGCCATCTACGGCCCGCTGCTCTGGCTGGGCGGCCACGACCACGCGTGGCTCATCGCCGCCAACCGCGTGCTCGGCCTCGTCGCCCTGGTGCTGGCGTGGGATCTCGGGCGGGCGCTCTGGCGTCAAGACCGCGCCGCCCGAGCCCTGTCGGCGCTGGCCCTCGCGACCTTGCCGATGCTGCTGCGCGCCCACGCCTCCGAGAGCATCGTGGTCCCCACGGCCGTCCTGTTCCTCGCCGCGCTGCGCCTGCTGGTGTCGAGCCGAACCCTCGCCGCCGCGCGCCAACCCGACCTCGCCGCGGCCGCCGTCCTCCTGGTCACCGCCGCCCTCACCCGCCCCGACGCCGCCGTCCTCACCGCCGCGGTCCCGCTCTGGGCCTTCGCCGCACGCCGCGGCCTCCCCGCCCTCCCCCGCGCCCAGGTCGCCCGCGCGCTCGCCGCCGCCGGCCTCCTCATCGCGCTCCACGCCACCCACCTCGCCGGCACCGCGCAGGCCCTCGCCGACCGCGACTCCCTGACCACCTGGGGCGACCTGCTCGGCCAAGCCCTCGGGGCGCTGACCGTCATCGGCGCCCTGGGCGACCCCATCTTCACCCCGCTGGGCCTCTGGCCTCTCATTTTACTAGGTATCTACTGGCAAAAAGACCGCCCCTCGGCCCTGGCCACCCTGGCCCTGGCCCTGGCCTGGCTGGCCGTCACCAGCGTCGACCTGGCCCGCGTCAGCATCCCGCGGCTGCACGAACCCACCGTCCTGCTGCTGCTGCCCCTGGCCGCCTCAGGCCTCGCGTATTTGCTCGCGCGCGCTCGCGCCGCCGCCGCCACCCGGCTGGACCGAGCCGCGCCCGCCCTCTTCGCCCTCGCCTGGCTCGGCTCCTGCGGCTACCAAGCCTGGGTCCACTTCCGCCCCACGCTGTCGGACGCCGAAGACGCCCTGTGGCGCGACGCCATCGCCCTGCTCCCCCCTGGCGACGGCTGCCTCTTCGCCATGGGCTTCGGCGACCCGCCCGACCCGCGCTTCACCGCGCGCTACAACCCCGGCTACCTGCTCGCCGCCCAGCGCCCCGGCTGGACCCTGCTGAACCTCTCCGACCTCGCGAACCCGCCCGTGGCCTGCGACGGCCGCCGCGCGGTCCTGCTCGGCACCCGCTGCTACGCCCAGGTGCGCGCCCCCGACGAGCCGGCGCCGCCCGTCGCCCGGCCCTTCCCCGCCTGCGACTCCGCCCGCGCCGCCGCCGGCACAGCCCTCATCGAGCGCCGCGTGCCGACCACCGACGCCCTCTCCCTGCCGATGTACCCCGCCTCGGGCGCGCTCAGCCTCGGCGTCTACGACGTGCCCGCAGCATCCACGCGAGCCCCGCCAGCACCAGCAGCGCCCCCACCCCGATGAGCGCGTAGCCCATCAGCGCCTTGCGGCGCATCGCCTCGCGCGGGTGCTCCCAAGGCCCATCGCACTCCACGGTCCCGTCGGCCATGCAGCCCTTCAGCGCCGCCACCATCTCGCGCACCCGCTCGAGCTTTTCGGGGTTCGCCACCCGCGAGGCCTGGCTCTCCTGGATGTAGCGCTCAAGCCACCCGATGGCCTCGGCCCGGTCGGTGTCGCGCAGGATCTCGGCGAGACAGTAAAAGACGTCCGGATCGATGTAGGGCCGCGTCAACTGGCTGCGCAGCCGCGCCAGCGCTGCCTCGCGGTCGCCCAGATTGAAGTCGTTCATCGCGCGGTAGATGTGCAGCCGCTGCTCGTGGCCGAAGCTCCCCTCAAGCGGCGCCAGCAGCGCGTTGGAGCGCGCGAAATCATTGGAATAATGAAGCGCCACGCCCAAAAAGAGCTGCGCGATCTGGTCGGTCGGATCCTGGGCCAGCCGCGCCTCCATGCGGGCGGCCAGCGCGTCGCGGGCGCCGATGTCGCGCAAAGCTGAGCTGAGCCACTCGCGGGTCACGCCCCGCTGCTTGGGGTCGAGGCGCACGACGCGCTCCAGCATGTCGGTCGCCTCGCGGGTGCGACCGGCCACGCGCAGCTCATTGGCTACCGCCCGTAGCACCATCGCGTCGTCCGGGTGCGCCTCGAGCGCCTCGGCGATGACGCGGTCGGCATCCGCGGTCCGGCGCGCCAGCGTCAACGCGCGAAGCTCCACCGTCCACGCCTCGCGGCAGGCCGGCAGTCGCGTGCGGATGTCGTGGGCCATCTGGGCGGCGAGGTCCAGGCGACCCATATCGAAGAGGTAGCCGCTGAGGGTCGCCAAGGGGCAGAGCACATCCGGGTCGACCGCCGCGACGCCGGGGCCGTAGGGGTCGGGGTCGCCCAGGATCACGCGGGCGACGACGGTCTCGGGTGTCTTGGAGCCGGCGAGCCCCGCCACCGCGGCGCGGGCTCGCGCCTCATCGCCAGCCCACGCCCAGAGCGCGCCGATCTCCTGCATCTGCCAGAGGTCGGGGGGGACGCGGACCTGCGCCAACTGCGCCCGCGCCTCGTCCTTGCGCTGACCCAGGAG
>CAZNZH010000885.1:0-2509 GCA_964577445.1 uncultured Myxococcales bacterium | reverse complement strand
GGGCTGCGTGGGGCGCCGCGACCGGCGGCGGCGGCGGGGCTGCTCAAGAAGTCCAACGTGCTGCTGATCGGGCCCACGGGGTGTGGCAAAACACACATGGCCCGGCACCTCGCGACGGCGTTGGACGTGCCCTTCGCGGTGGTCGACGCCACGGAATACACGGAGGCCGGCTACCACGGGCGCGATGTCGAGCAGATGGTGACCGAGCTGCTGCTGGCGGCGGACCAGGACGCCGACGCGTGCGGTCGAGGCATCATCTTCATCGATGAGATCGACAAGATCGCGAGGCGCAGCCACGGCGCGCAGACCGGAGCGGGGGCGCGCGACATCGGCGGCGAGGGCGTCCAGCAGAGCTTGCTCAAGGTGCTGGAGGGCCGCGAGGTCTTCGTGCCGCTGAATCACGCCCAGGGCTTCGCGCGCCAGGACTTCGTGACCGTCGACACCACCGACATCCTCTTCATCTGCGCGGGCACCTTCTCCGATCTTCGGCCGACGCCGGGCGACGAGCGGGCGCTGGGTTTCACCCGGCGGGGCGGGGAGCCGGCCCCGGCCGGGCGCGTGCGGCCGCGCGAGCTGTGCGAGTTCGGCATGATCGCCGAGTTCGTGGGTCGCCTGCCCGTGGTCGTCGAGCTGGAGCCCCTGAGCGACGACCAGATGATGGACATCCTGACCACGCCGCCCGACAGCATCGTGCGAGAGTTCCGGGAGCGGCTGGCGCTGGACGGCGTGGCCGTGGAGTTTGAGCCTGTGGCGCTGCGGCGGATCGTCGAGCACGCCAACCGGCGCGGCCTCGGGGCGCGGGCGCTGCGCGGGATCCTCGAGGGCGTGATGAGCGACGTGCTCTTCGCGGCGCCCGAGATGCACGACGACCGGCTGGTCATCGACGAGGCCTTCGTCGTGCAGGAGCTGGCCAAGCTGTCCTGAGCTGCGGCCAGCCAGCCGCGGAGCGCCCGCTGCGATACGCGGCTGCCTCTCAAGTCGACCGGTTAGGGCGCCAGGGCGGACTCGGCCGCGGCGTAGAAGGCCTCGACGGCGGCGTCGACGCCGGAGATGTCGGTGCCTCCGGCCTGCGCGAGATCCGGGCGCCCGCCGCCTCGCCCGCCGACCATGGGCGCGAGCTGCCCGACCAGCTTGCCGGCCGGCAGCTTGCCTACGACGTCGGCGGTCGACGCGACCAGCAAGCTGACCTTGTCGCCATCGACCGCGACCAGCAACAGCGCGCCGGAGCCGAGGCGCGCCCGCAGATCCTCGCCCACGCTTCGCAGGTCGCGGCCCGGTACGCCGTCCAGACGCAGGGCGGCCACGCGGAACGCGCCGACCTGACGCGCCGACGCCAATTCGGACGCCACCCGCGCGACCTGCACCGCCGTCCGCGCCGCCTCCAGCTCACCGCTGAGGATCTTCCGGTCCTCGAGGAGCTTGTCGACGCGCCCCACGATCTGGTCGGCGCTAGCGTTCAGGCGGTCCGCGGTCGCCCGCAAGATCGCGTCGCGGGCCTGCACCCAACGCACCGCGTCCATCCCCACGACCGCCTCCACCCGCCGCACGCCCGATGAGATCGCCTGCTCGCTGACGATCTTGAACAAGCCGATGTCGCCGGTCGCGCTGGCGTGCGTCCCGCCGCACAGCTCGGTGGAGCGCCCTCCGACTCGCAACATGCGCACGGTGTCGCCGTACTTCTCCTCAAAGAACGCGATGGCGCCGCGCTCGATCGCCTCGTCGAAGGGGATCACGTCGGTGATCACTGGCTCATTGGCCAAGACCAGCTCGTTGACCATGAACTCGACCCGCGTGATCTCCTCCGGCGTCATGGCGCCCGAGTGGCTGAAGTCGAAGCGCAGCCTGTGGGGGCCCACCATGGAGCCCCGCTGGCGGACGTGCGTGCCGAGCACCTCGCGCAGCGCGTGGTGCAGCAGGTGCGTCGCGCTGTGATGCTTGCGCGTGTCGCGGCGCGCCTGTCCATCGACGACCAGGCTGACCGCGACCCCCTCGCGGAGCGTCCCCTGCTCGACGACGCCGACGTGGACGACGAGATCGCCGAAGGGGCGCTGGGTGTCGTCGATTCGCACCCGCACCGGCGGCTCGCCGGCTGCGCTGAGCAGGCCGATGTCGCCGATCTGCCCGCCGCTCTCGGCGTAAAAGCTGGTCTTCGGCACGACGATCTCGACCCGCTGGCCGGCCGCCGCCTGGGGCACGCGCTGGCCCTCGACCAGAAGCGCGGAGACCGTCGACTCCGCCGCGTCCGACTCGTAGCCGGTGAACTGCGTCGCCATCCCGCTCTCAACCAGCGCCTGGTAGGCGCTCAGGTCGCCCGTGCCGAAGCGGCTGGCAGCGCGCGCCCGCTCGCGCTGCTCGGTCATCGCGACGTCGAAGCCCTCCTGACTGAACCGCATCCCGTGGTCGTCGAGGATGAGCCCCGTCAGGTCTGGCGGGAACCCGTGGGTGTCGTAGAGCTCGAACGCCACGCGCCCATCGACGGTGATCAGCTTGCGGTGGTTGCGGCGCAGCC
>CAZNZH010000884.1:0-2520 GCA_964577445.1 uncultured Myxococcales bacterium | reverse complement strand
CGCGGCTCTCCATCGACCGCAGCGGCATCGGCATGAACCTCGCCGAGAACCTGTCCCGCGACTTCCCGCAGGTCGTCGGCGAGAACTTCACGAACGAGTCGAAGGAGCGCTGGGCCACGGACTTCAAGATCCTGCTCCAGCGCCGCGACGTGACGCTGCCCCGCGATCGCGAGCTGGTCGGCCAGGTCCACGCCATCAAGCGCCGCGTGCTCCCCTCGGGCAAAGTCAGCTTCGACGCCGAGCGCAATGCGCGGGGCCACGCCGACAAGTTCTGGGCGGTGGCTCTGGCGTGCCAGAAGGAGCGCACTGCGACGGGGCCTCGCACGGGCGAGATCGGCGTGCGGGTGCTGGGCTAACGGCACTACGATGGCGACATGAACGAGAAGGCGAAGCTCGAGGAAGCGAAGTATTTCCTGCGCCAGATGCAGATGACGTCCAAGGATGGCCACGCCCTGCATCCGCTCACGTGGCAGCTCAGCGCCTTCCTCTCGGCGGCGCGCTCGGCCCTGCAGTACGCGCTTGAGGAGGCGAAGACCAAGAACGGGGGGCGGGCCTGGTACGACGCTGCGGTTGCTGCTGACCCGGTTATCCGCTTCTTCAAGGACAAGCGCGACATCAACATCCATCAGAGCCCCGTCGTCCCGACCCGTCGAGTTGAAGTGGCGATGTCGGAGACGATCCACATCGAGGACTCGCTCTCGATCGTGGTGAGAGATCGCGCCGGCAACATCGTGCAGTCCTACAGCTCGGACGAAAAGCGCCCCGTTGAGGCGACCGACCCCAATGCTCCCGACGATGGCACCACCATCAAGACGAAGTTCCTATTCGCCGACTGGAGCGGACCGGAAGACGTTCCGACCCTGAGCGACCGCTACTACCGCGCGATCGACGCACTCGTACAGACCGGCATCGCCGCCGGCCACATCAGCGGGTAGCCGCCGCTGGCGGGTCCTTTTCCGCGTTGGAGGCATCTACCTCGACCTTCGCCCCGTTCTTCGTCGCCTTCTCCTTGGCCTTTCGCTCTCCCTGCCCGGTGACCATCAGCAACTCCCACGAAGACGGCATCCCTACGCGCCGCTCTTCCTCTCGAAGTTGCGCTTCGGTCATGAACGAGCCGGTGCAGTAGAGGACGGCGAGGAAGTGAGTCCAGTCGTTCGACCCTGCATACCCCTTCGTGTCGGCGTAGATCCCTTCGAGACACTTCTTCAACTCGTCCCCGGAATCGCAGAACTTGTACTCGACCGCGACCTGAAGGTGCGGGATGCCGATGTCCGGCTTGTACGTCTTCGACACCTGCGGGATGGGAAGCTCTCGCACCGTGTCGGGAAACACGTGGAGGAGCATCCCGTAGATCTCGCGGCGCACGTCTGCCTCGTTCTTCGGAATGACCTTGCGATCGGCGATGAGTTTCGGCGTGCCCACGAGGATCTGACGAAGAAGCTGACGGTTCCGCTCCATCTCGAGGGCAGTTCCCCTCGACACCGCGGCGCCCCCCAGGCAAGCGGCGAAGCTTTCGTATGCCATCGCGAGCTCGCTCAGGACGGGCGAGTAGAAAACGTCGACGTATGGGACGCGCTCAAGGTTGATCAGATCCTTGGCATGGGCGTCGAATCGCTTGGTCATGCGGGCGAGCGCATCGGGCAACTCAGCGTACTCAAGCGCCGTAGCGAGGCGCTCGTGGATGCGCGTGAGCACGTCACGCAACTCCATCTCGGTGGCGTCTTTCTCCTCGTCCGCCTCTGCATCGGGGGCGAAGCCACCGGTCATGAACCAGTGCTCAAGGTCGGACACCAGCTTGTAGCCCCGCGAGATATCCTCCTCGAGCCCCGTCCGAAACGCCTTCACATCAAACTGCGGCCGCATGACATCAGACTCGCCCCGACGTGGGGCATCGGTCAACGATGATGTCCCCGCTCCCCGCGCCCGGAGGCTTTGCCCACCCGGAGGCGAGGCGCGCGGTCCAGATGCTCGGTGCCCCTGGTGGACTGCCTCCTCGCAGGCTGGCCAAGCGCCTCGCCTCCGCTGTTCTTCGCGGAGTCCACCATGCGGCGCACCCTCAAGATCTTCGTCATCCCGGCCGGCAAGCCCGCAGGCCCTCCCGAGCCCGGGCCTGAGGTCGAGCTCGACGCGCCCACCGAGGACGCGCTCCTCGCCGCGGCGCACGAGGCGATCGCCAAGCGCGGGCAGCGGGCGCGCGCGGTGTCGTTCGCGCCCACCGGGCTCGTCGCGTACGCGGAGGCGGCGCGGTGACCACGCCCGACGCGATCCACGCCGCCGACGAGCGGCTGCACACCATCCTGAAGGCCGTCGTGGTCGGCGCGCGCGTCGAGGACCCGGCGAGCCGCCCCGCTGGCGAGGACGCCACCGCCGCGTTCACCTCGGCGGGCGCGCTGCTGCCGCCCTACGACCCCGAGACGCTCTGCCTCCTGGTCGAGCACTCCAACTCGCTGCGCCAGAACGTCGATGCCTACGCCACCAACATCGACGGCAACGGCTACCGCTTCGACGCCGTCATCGACT
>CAZNZH010000883.1:1112-2526 GCA_964577445.1 uncultured Myxococcales bacterium | reverse complement strand
CCAGACGATCCCGCGGCGCCCCGGGGACCTCTTTCTGCTCTGCTCCGACGGCCTGAGCGACATGGTCGACGATTGGTCGATGCAGAACGTGCTCGAGGTCAACGCCGACGACCTGCAGGAGGCGTCGAGCTGCCTCGTCCGGATGGCGAACGACCGCGGCGGCAAAGACAACATCACCGTGATGCTGCTGCGGGTCGACGACCAGCCCGCGCCGGCCGACGACGAGATCACGGATCCGGGCTCGCAGGCGCCGTTTTATGTCGAGGACACCAAGCCCTCCGGCATCAAGGCGGTCGAGCCGACCCTGCCCGTGACGCACGCCGTGCCGGCCTCCGCCCACCGGAACTTCGACGACGACGACGACGACGAGCCGGGCTTCGACGGGTTCGCCGAGACGACCGACCCGGGCCTGCGCGACGAGCCCGATGAGCCCGGTGAGCCCGGTGGGATAGACCACGAGGACCGCACCGACGTCGACAAGCCCGCCTTCGTCGGGTTTGACGACGACGACATGCCGGTGCCGCGGATGGCGGTCGAGGTCCGATCGGGCACCGCCCGCGTGGCCGCCAGCACAGGCGAGCGGCACGCGGTCGCTGGCCCGAACGCGTCCAGGCGCCCGGCGGGCTCGCGGCCGCAGTCGGTGATCGTCGAGGAGCCCAACATCATCGTCGACGACAGCCTGCGGAAGCGCTGACGCGACCGCGTCGCTGAAGCCGCTAGTCTATGTCGAGTTTGCGGAACCGCTTGGAGCGGCCTACGTTTTTGGGCGGGCGCGAGGCCTCGGCGGCAGGCTGCGCGGCGTCCTCGCGTGAGCCGGGCGGGGCCGAGGGGCGCACGTCGCTCGGGCCGCCTCGCCCGCTTGCGGCGGCAGGGGCCGACGGCGCGCTCGGAGCGGCAGGCGCCAGCGCGTCGCGGTGGCCGGTCGGGGCCTCGCCCAGATCGACCCACTCCTGACCCGCCCGGACCTGCGCCGTGGTGCCGCGCACGCGCAGGGCGTCGAGCTCGGGAAACTCATACTGCGCCTTCAACTGGCTCAGGGCGCTGGCGAAGCTGTCGACGCCGGCGCGCGGCTCGGCCCCCTCGATGACGTAGGTGCGCAAGACGTGCTCGAGCAGCGACATCAGCTCCTCGGGGCTGTGCTCGCCCAAGACCTCGCGCATGAACCCGTGACGCCGCCACGGGTCGTCCAGCCGCGCTTTGTCCACGGCGGCGCGCTCGCCCTCGTCGAGCTGAGCGAGGTCCACCTGCACGTCCACCAGGTGCGCGCCGGTGAAGTCGGCTCCGGTCACGTTGGCGTGCCTCAGGTCGACCTTCACCAGCAACGCGTTGCGGAAGCTCGCCCCGTAGAGGTTCGCGCCCATGAGGTCGCAGTCGACCAGCACAGCACCCGTGAAATCCGCGCGGTCGAGGGTGA
>CAZNZH010000883.1:0-1102 GCA_964577445.1 uncultured Myxococcales bacterium | reverse complement strand
CTCCTGGGCGTCAAAGCGCGTATTGATCAGCGTGGCCCGCACGAATCGTGCGCCAAAGAGTTCGCAGGACGTGAAGGTGCCCGACTGAACCCGAGCGCCCGAGAAGTCCACGTTGCCCATGTGCGTCGAGTAGAAGCCCGTCCCGCTCATCATGGTGTTCTTGAAGTCGCCCTCGATCAGCTCGCAGGAGAAAAACGAGCAGCCTCGAAAGAGCGACTCGGCGAACCTCACGCCCCTCATGCTGCTCTCGCTGAAGACCACCCGCCCGAGATCGGCGGCGATCGCGTCGGCGCCGTGCAAGCCCACCCTCCGAAAGCGAGCGTCGTGCGCGCGCGCCCTCGCGAGGCCCAGCGCGGACAGGTCCACGTCCTGGATCTGACAGCCCTCAAGGCGCCCGTCGCTGAGTCGGGCCGAGACCTCCTGGGCGCTTCGCAAGACGTTGTCGTCACTCATCGGGGGACCTTCCATCGCGCGTGGTGCGTGGTTGACGGGCGCGATCGTAGCACGGCCGCTCCGGGCCACGAAAGCGGGGCCCGGGGTGCCCATTCAGGGCGGCCGTGAAGGCATGGACAAGGATCGGAACGGCGTCGTATCCTCACGGGCCCGCGGGCGCCGGGTCGGACGACCCGCAGGCGCTCCCCTACTGCCAAGGTCGTCGTGCTCCAACTCGTCTGTAGGAACATCGCGGGCGAGCGGCAGGTCGTGCCGCTCACGCCCGGCACCCTGGTCACCGTCGGGCGCAACCCCGGCTCGACGATCCAGGTGAAGAACCCCTCGGTCAGCCGGCAGCACGCCGAGATTCAGGAGGCGGGCGGCGGCTGGGTGGTGCGCGACCTCGGCAGCTCCAACCACTCCTTCGTCAACGACGCCGAGGTCACCGAGTCGCCCATCAACGCGGGCGACGAGCTGCGCTTCGGCGACTTCCCGGTCAAGGTCCAGCTCTACGCCGGCGCTGCCGAAGGGCGGGGCGGCGGGCGCGAGGCGCCGGCGCGGGGTCGGTCGGCGCCGGCCCGCGAGGAGGCGCTGAGCCGCGGCGGGGGCGGGGACGATCGCGAGGCCGCGCGCCAGGAGCGTGAGGCGCGGATCCGCCGGGGGCGCGAGG
>CAZNZH010000882.1:0-2529 GCA_964577445.1 uncultured Myxococcales bacterium | reverse complement strand
GCCACGGGGCCTCAGGGCCCGCAGGGAGTCCAGGGCCCACAAGGGCCACAAGGCCCGACGGGGACCTTCAGCGGCTACAGCCAGACCGTCAGCGATTTCGGCGCTCAGCTTCAGGCGGGCTTCTACCAGGACGGCGGCGCGGGCACCCCCATCCCTGGCGACGTCCCCGACCAGTCCCATTCCTGGACCCACATGATCGCCGCGCGCCACTCCAACACCGGCAACAACTACCAGATGCAGATCGCGTCCTCATTCAGCACCAACGACCGCATGTTCTTTCGCAAGATCGCGGCCGACGGGACAAGCAACCCGGCGTGGACTGAGTTCGCGACGCGCGGAACCAACGGGTTCGTGGGCTACCAGAACATCAACGGCCAGGTCGAGCTGACCGGCGGCGGCAACGCGCTCTACTTCAATCAGGGCTCGGCGGCGGACCTCTACATGCGCTTCCATGTGCCCGGGATTCGCTGGTGGACCGTCGGCGCCAAGGGCAACGGTGACTTCTGGTTTTCCAACGCGTCGGACCTCTCGGCGGTGGGCCCGCTGGCGCTGACCAACGGCGGCCGCGTCGGGATGGGTCTCGCGGCGCCGGCGTACAAGCTGCATGTGGCCGGCGACATCTACGCGGATGGCGGCTGGCTGCGCGTCTCTGGCAACCAGGGGCTCTACTTCGAGTCCTACGGCGGCGGCTGGTACATGGTCGACACCGACTGGATCCGCACCTACGGCAACAAGAACATCTACCACAACGCCGGTGTCATGCGGACCGACGGCACGCTGCAGGTGGGATCGGGCGGCGTCACGTTCAACGCGATCAACTACTCGACCATCCAACTGCGGCCTCTGGGTGCCAACGGCTACATCCTCGACCGTCGAAACGGCACCGCGACCTTCCGCCCGGAGGTCGCCTACGAGGGGTGGAGCGGGGACTGGGACTTCCCGCTGTGGGTGCACTCGTCGCAGTACAGCATCCGCGCTATCGAGCTGGGGCTCTCCGACAGCCGGGTGAAGGAGAACATCCAGCCCATCGGCCGCGGTCTCGACGCGGTCATGCGGCTACAGCCGGTCCGTTACGACATCAACAGGGACGCTCACCCGCTGGTGAGCCCGGACCGCGAGATGTACCCGGGCGACACCAAGGGGCTGCTGGGGTTTCTGGCCCAAGACCTCGCCAAAGTGCTGCCCGAGATGGTCATCCACGACGAGCGCCGCGACGTGTGGATGGTGCGCAATTGGGAGCAGATGAGCGCGGTGCTGGTCAAGGCCGTGCAGGAGCAGCAATCCACCATCATCGACTTGCGCCGGCAGGTCTCCTCCCTTCAGGCTCGGGTGGGTGAGCTGAGCTCCCAGCCGGCCTCAGCGCCGCCCTCGCAGTCCCATGATGAGCAAATGCGCGAGCTGCAGGTCCGCGTCCTCCAGCTCGAGGGCGCGCTCGGCGAGCTGCTCGGCCGCTGACCCTGAACACCCGATCTTTATCGATGCACGGTCGAACCCTATCGCGGCTCGGGCTGCTGTTGCTCTGCGGCGTGCTGGCTTGCGGAGGTGGCAGCGGCGGCGGCGACGCGTCCGGTGACGCCGTGGACTCCGGAGGGCGCGACGGCGGCGACAGCGTGGCTGGCGACACCGGGGACGCGGAGGACGCCGGAAGCGACGCAGACGCCGGGGCCGACAGCGACGGCGACGGGGACACGCTGAGCGAGCTGCCCGACGGCCGCGATGACTCCGATTCCACTGACGCCGTCGAGGTTTTTGACGCGCCCGACGCGGACGCGCCCGACAGCAGCGACGGAGCCGAGGTGGGTGACGCCGCCGAGACCACGGACGGTGACGCCGGCTCCCTCGACGTGGACGCGGACCCGGGCGACGGCGCGGGGGACTCGGACGCGGTCGCGGACGTCCAAGTCGACGCCCTGGACGCCGCCGACAGCGCGGACGCGCCCGACGCCGCCGACCTCCCCGAGGTGACCCCCGCCTGCACCTCGTCAGCCCAGTGCCCGCCCGCCCCCAACGCCTGCACCACCGCCGTGTGCGATCCCGCCCTCGGCTGCCAGGTCGTCGCCCGCGACTGCTCGGACGCCAACCCCTGCACCGACGACAAGTGCACGCTCGCGTTCGGCTGCGCCCACCAGGCCATCGACTGCGACGACGACGACGTGTGCACCGCCGACTCGTGCGACCCCGCCACCGGCGCCTGCACCCACGCGCTGCTGAGCGCCTGCAACCCCAGCACGACCTTCGCCGACTGCAACCAAGGCGGCGCCTGCGCCAAGGGCACCTGCGCGGCGGGCGGCGTGTGCGTCTTCGAGCTGAAGGTCTGCGACGACGTCAACCCGTGCACCACCGACGGCTGCGACCCCGCCACGGGCTGCACCTTCACCGCGACCGCCTGCGACGACGCCGACGCGTGCACCACCGACTCCTGCGACTCCCGCAGCGGCTGCGTGCACACGGCCACCTCGTGCGCCGACGCCGATCTCTGCACCCTCGGCACCTGCACCCCCGGCACCGGAGCCTGCACCCAAGCCCCCA
>CAZNZH010000881.1:0-2529 GCA_964577445.1 uncultured Myxococcales bacterium | reverse complement strand
ACAGGCGTCAGACGCCCAGACTACACATTTTTTGTGGGGCGGATAGGCGCCAGACATACAGGCGTCAGACGCCCAGACTACACATTTTTTGTGGGGCGGATAGGCGCCAGACGCCTGGTCCGCGCGCGCCGCGACCGACGCGAACGCGAGGGCGGTGACCACCACAGCGAGCGCGACGCGGGCGATCGAGACGCGAGCTGCTTCTTTAAGAGGGTGTTGCCACAGAAGGTGTTCCCGTATTCGGACCGAGCGGGGCGCCAGCGACGTCTTTTCAGGGGCTTACGAGCGGAGGGCGCTTGCCTTGAGACTCCGAGGTTTCGAGGACGCATAGATGGGGATGGATCCGCCGCGAAGATGACGTGTTTATTTTGGGCCAGTTTCTAACGGCAGCTCCGCCCCCGCCGCGCGCCCCCGCTCCCAGGCCCGCGCGTCCACCCGGATGCCCCGGCCCCGCGCCATCTGCAGGTTCTCGCGGACGTAGCGCTCCAGCGCGTCCCGCTGCGCCAGGGCTGTCGGGTCCAGCCGCGCCAGCGCCCCCGGCTGCTGCTCGCCGCGCACCTCGCCCGCCACCCGCCGCAGCCGCTCGCCCACCGCGTCGACCACCCCCACCCGAAACGCGTCGTGCCACCCCCGGCTGCGCCCCGCCCCGTGCGTCGCCGACAGCCACTCCACGCGCTTGTGCAGCCAGCCCCACAGCGCGATCACCGCCTCGCGGTCCGCCGCCCGCCCCGCCACCACGATCGCCTGCTCCCGCCCCCGGTCCAGCGTGTACGCCACGCAGCCGTTCGCCTCCGCCAGCGTCACCGCCAGCACCGACTTCCACTTGCGGATCTTCCGCGCCACGTCGAGCGGCCGGTCCCGCCCGTCCTCGATGGGGTCGGCCGCCTCCGCCTCCGCCGCCTGAAGCCACCGCTCGAGCCGGTGCCGCTCAATCAGCGTCTGCGCCATCGCCGCCGCGCTCGCCGCCTCGTGCACGTTCGGCGAGCCGGCCAGCGCCAGCAGCTTGCGCACCCGGTCCAAGACCGCCGAATCCGTCGCCATCGCCCGCCCCGCGTCCTGCGCCGTCGTCCCCAGTGCGGAGGTACCGCAGCGCCACGCGCAGTGTCGCACAAAGCGCGCCGCACGTGCCGTGCGATGCGCCGCCGACCCACCGCAGCGCCGGCCCTGCGCCAGCGCCGCCCCGCTCGTGACGTGGGTTGTCCGGCATCCGACCTTGAGGCGCTTCGGTCCTCTCCGACCCTCCGATTCACCGGAGACCATCGACATGCCCGACTCAACGTCCGATGATGCGCCCTACGGGAACTGGTCGCCCATAAGGTGCACGGATGAAGTGGTCTTGGAAAATCGGAAGACTCGCCGGGATCGAGCTGCGCGTGCACGCGACGTTCTTCCTGCTGGTCACCTGGGTCGCGTGGAGCGGCTACGCGGTGCAGGGCTCGGTCCTGGCGGCGCTGGATGGAGTCATCTTCATCGCCCTGCTCTTCGGTATCGTCGTCTTGCATGAGCTCGGGCACGCCCTGACCGCGCGCCGGTACGGGGTCGCCACCCGAGACATCACGCTGCTCCCGATCGGTGGCGTGGCACGCCTTGAGCGGATGCCGGACAACCCACGTCACGAGCTGGCCGTCGCTGTCGCAGGGCCGGCGGTGAACGTCGTGCTGGCCGTGGCGCTCGCGGGGGTCGGCGTCGTCGCGGGCATCGACATCAGCCCGGGGGCGGCGGTCGAAAACCTCCTCGCGCAGTTGCTGTGGATCAACGTCGCCCTCGCGGCCTTCAACATGGTGCCCGCGTTCCCACTGGATGGCGGCCGAGCCCTCCGGGCGTTCCTGGCGATGCGGATGCCGGACGTCCGCGCCACGGAGGTCGCGGCGATGCTGGGCCAGGGCCTCGCGGTCGTCCTCGGCATCGTCGGGCTGTTCGGCAACGTCATCTTGCTGCTCGTCGCGGTGTTCATCTGGATGGGCGCGCGAGCAGAGGTGAGCGCGGCCCAGCTCAAGGAGGTCTTGTCGGGTCTCACCGCCGGGCAGGCGGCGATCCGCGAGCTCCATGTGCTCGGCCCCGGTGATCGGGTGAGCACCGCAGTGGAGCACGCCCTGCGCGGTTTCCAGCGCGACTTCCCGGTGCTCGAGCACGGGCGCGTGGTCGGTGTCCTCCCGCATCGGGCGCTGCTCTCTGCGCTCAGCGAAGGCGGGCGAGACCTGACCGTCTCCACGGTGATGCAGACCGACCCGCCCACCGTGCCCCCGACGATGGGGCTGTCCAAAGCGCTCGAGGCGTTACAGAAGGCGCCGTGCCGCTGCGTGCTCGTCGTCGGCGCCGACGGAGGATTGGTCGGCATGCTCACCGTCGACGCCGTCGGTGCCCTGGTCGCGGTCCGCAGACAGGCGTCTGACGCCCAGACTACACATTTTCTTGACCTGGGGGGGCCGAGCACCGGGTAGGTGTCAGCCGCCTGCACCCGCTGCGAGGCGAGACAGGCGTCTGACGCCCAGACTCGTATCTTGGCGACCCGTTATAGTGGGGTTGCGC
>CAZNZH010000880.1:0-2530 GCA_964577445.1 uncultured Myxococcales bacterium | reverse complement strand
TCGTCGTCGAAGATGCCGAGCTGTTTGGGCAGGTGGTGCTGGTATTTCTCAAGCACCAGCTCGAGGCCGTCGCGGATGAACTGCGCCACGGGGATGCCGGTCGACTGGCTCAGCAGCTTGAGCTGGCGGTCTTGCTCGGCCGTGATGTAGATGGTGGTCGCGACCTTTCGGCTCGCCATCGCCGTCTCCCTACCGGGGTGGGTCGTCGCACGGTGTTGGGGCTAAGAGCCGCCGCGCTCTATGAATGGGTCGCCACGCTTTTGTTGGATGCCACGCCTGCGGATTTGGGGACGTACCGCACGCCGTCCAATCCGGCGAAATCTGCGTCCTGGGTCCAGATCGTCGCGCCGTGCGCCCGGGCGGTGGCCCAGATGATGCTGTCGGCCATGGGCAGGCTGTGCCGCAAGCTCGCGGCGGCGGCCTCAAGCGCGGTGGTCGAGTCGAGGGTGACGACCACGCCCCCTTTCATGTGAGCGATGGCTTGAAAGGCCGAGTCCTCGCCGCGCTGGCGCAGGACGATCTTGAAGACCTCGAAGAGCGTGATGGTGGGGACGATGAGTTCCGGCGTGTCGAGGATCGGCGAGGCGAAGACGTCCGCGTTGGGGCCGTCGGCGAAGAACTCAAGCCACGCGGAGGAGTCCACCACGTTCAAACCCGGTCTCCGTCCCGCGCCACGGTGGTGTCGATGCCGCTCAGAAAGCCGCGCATCTCGGCGAGCGGACGCACCAAGACCAGCTCGACCCGGCCGTCATAGGCGATGGCGCGCACCTTCTGCCCGGGGCGCAGGCCGAGCGTCTCGCGCACCTCCTTGGGGATGACGACTTGGTACTTTGACGAGATGGTGACTGTGTTCATGGGGGGACCTTGGGATCGTCTTACGGATTCTAGATCGATCGCTCCGCCGGCTCAAGAGGCCGGCTTGGCTGCTTGGGGCCCGCGACCGGGGGGTGTGGCCAGCGCCTCGCGTCTTGTCACTGCCGAGCGGCCCTGCGTATAGTCCGCGGCCTCAAGAGGCCCCGGAGCCCGCGATGAGTTCGAGTGATCGGCGGCAAGGTGATGATTCCCACGGCGACCACGTGGAGGTGGCGACCGCTGACGGGACCAGCACGGTGCGCGTGCGGCGGCCCGAGGTGGTGACCGTGCGTCACGCGCCGGGGCAGGCTGAGGCGCCGCTCGTCGAGCACGTGCGAAAGCCCGTCGAGCACGTCGACGTTGAGCTGGACGCCGACTTCGAGGCGCTGCTGGCCGAGTCCACGGGCGACGCGGGCGCGGGCGGCCGGGGCAGCGGGCGCTTCGAGCCGGGCGAGAAGGTCGTGGGCGTCGTGGAGATCATCAGTCTGCACGGCGAAGAGGTGTTCTTGGACCTGGGCGGCAAGGCCACCGGCTACGTGCTCAAGGAGGATCTGCGGGCGTCGGACGGCGAGCTGACGGTCAAGCAGGGCGACAAGCTCGAAGGCATCGTCGTCGGGACCGACTCCAACGGCGTTCGCATCGCGACCAGCATCGGGCGGGCGTTGGGCGACCGGCAGGCGCTGGCCGACGCGTTCGAGGCCGGGCTGACCGTGCACGGTAAGATCACCGGCACCAACAAGGGCGGCTACGAGGTCGAGGTCGCGGGGGCTCGCGGGTTCTGCCCCTACTCGCAGATCGACCTGGTGCGGCCTGAGGATCCGGAGGTCTTCGTCGGCCAGACCTTGGAGTTCAAAATCATCGAGCTGAAGGACGGCGACTCGCCGGTGGTGTCGCGTCAGGCGCTGTTGCGGGCGGACCGTCACGAGCGGGCGGCCGAGGTGCGGGCGAAGCTCGAGCCGGGCGCGCGGATGACGGGCGTGGTGCGCAGCATCCAGAAGTTCGGCGTCTTCGTGGATCTCGGCGGCGTCGACGGGCTGGTGCCCATGAGCGAGCTGGCGTGGTCGCGCATCGACGACGCCCATGAGGTGGTCAAGCTCGGCCAGCAGGTCGAGGTGGTCGTGCTGGAGGTCGAGGAGGCGCGGGACCGCATCGCGCTGTCGATTCGGCGGGCGGGCGGAGATCCCTTCGAGGAGGCGGCGGCCGGGCTGCAGGTCGGCGCGGTGGTCGAGGGGCCGGTGGTGCGCCTGACCAGCTTCGGGGCGTTCGTACAGATCGCGCCCAACGTCGACGGCATGGTCCATGTGTCGGACCTGGCCCATCACCACGTCAAGAGCCCCAGGGAGATCCTGGCTGTGGGCGACACGGTGAAGGTGCGCGTGCTGTCGGTGGATCTCGAGCAGCGGCGCGTGGCGCTGTCGCTCAAGGCGCTGGCGGACGACCCGTGGGAGAGCGTGGCGCAGCGATACGCGGTGGACGCGACGGTGAGCGGGCAGGTCGTGCGGGTGGAGCCCTTCGGCGCCTTCATCGAGCTGGAGCCTGGAATCACGGCGCTGCTGCCGGCGAGCGAGAGCGGGGTGCCCCAGGGGCGGCCGCTTCAGAGCGACTTCAAGCGCGGGCAGACCATCGAGGCGCGCGTGCTGCGGGTGGATGTGGCCGGGCGCAAGCTGGCGCTGACGCG
>CAZNZH010000879.1:0-2531 GCA_964577445.1 uncultured Myxococcales bacterium | reverse complement strand
AGCCACGCGGTGGTACCTGCGCCTGTGAGATTTCGACACGGGCCAAGGGGAGGCGGGCGTGGGTGAGACGACGCGAGGTTTGGCGCTCTACGTGAGCCCGGGTTGCTCCTACTGTAGCCGCGTGTCGCGCGCGCTCAGCGAGCTCGGGGTGACGCTCGAGGTCCGCGACACCTGGGCGGATCCGCGGTTTCGCCAGGAGCTCACCGCCGCGCTCGGCCGCGGGACGGTGCCGGTGCTGCGCATCGAGGAGGCGGACGGCACGGTGCGCTGGCTGCCCGAGTCCCGCGACATCATCGCGTGGCTCAAGGCCCGGTTCGGCGAGCCGGCGTGAGCCGCCTCGCGACGGGAGGGCGTGGGGACACCCTCGGGAGACCCAGCGGTGGCTGCGCGGCTGGCGGCGGCGCGGGCGCCCGGGGCTGGGCGCTGCTCGCGCCCCTAGCGCTGTGGCTGGGCCGTCGCCCCATGGCCAGCGCCCTGGTCGTCACCACGGTCTGCGCCACGCTCGCCCTCGCCGCCTGCGAGGCGACGCGTTCGCAGGCCGACAGTGCGACGGACGCGGCCGTCAACGACGTCACAGCGCCCGGCCCCGACGCCGCGCTCCCAGGCGCTCAGGCCATCGCCGGGACCACGGTCCAGATGGACTTCACCCGCGAGGCCACGCTGTTCAGCGCGCCGGTGCCGAGCGACGATTTGCAAGGCGCGGACGGGCGAATCGACATGTCACGATGGCCGAACCCGGCCCGCGCCGACATCGTCACCGACATGCTGGAGCTCATCGCCGAAGACGCCCGCGGCTTCGGGACGACGGCGACGATCTACCTGCCCCTGACCGGCGCCATCCCCCAGTCCGCCCTGCCCTCGCTGGAGCGCTCCACCCGCTTGGACTCCGAGGTGCTGCTCGTCCGGGTCGACGCGGGGCCGGACCGCCTGCGCCCCCACCCGGTCGAGCTGCGCTTCGTCGCCGACGGGGGCCCGCTCGGCGCGCCCAACCTGCTGGCGGCCCTGCCCCTTCAAGGCGCGCCGCTGCGACCCGGCGCGACCTACGCCCTGGCGCTGCGCCGCGGCCTCGGCGACGCGGCGGGGGCGCCGCTGGGCCGCTCCGAGTCCCTGGCCCGGTTGCTGCGCGGTGACGCCGTCTCAGCCCTGCCGGCCGAGGCGGCGGCCCGCTACGGTCGCGCCATCGCCGCCCTCGCCGAGGCGGGCGTGCCCCCCGGCGACCTCGCCGGTCTGGCGGTGTTTCGCACCGACACGCCGACTCAGACCTTCGCGCGCTTCGTCGCCGCCGCCCGCGCGCGCCCCACGCCGACCCCCTCGGCCCCCTTCGCGCTCGCCGAGGTCTTCGACACCTTCTGCGTCTACACCTCCACCCTCGACATGCCGGTCTACCAGGGCGGCGAGCCCCCCTACCTGGACGCGGGCGGCGGCTTCGAGACCGACCTCTCCGGCGCGCCCCTGTGGCAGCGCGACGCCCGGGCGCGGGTGGTCCTCACCCTCCCCCGCCGGCCCGTCCCGGCGGCGGGCTTCCCGGTGGTCACCCTCATCCGCACCGGGGCCGGAGGCGACAGGCCCCTGGTCGACCGCGGCCCGCGAGCGACGAACGGCGGGCCGGCCATCGCGCCCGGGACCGGCCCGGCCCTGGAGTTCGCGGCCGCGGGGTTCGCCGGCGTCTCCATCGACGGGCCCCACGGCGGCCTGCGCAACGTCTCCGGCGGCGACGAGCAGTTTCTCGTCTTCAACATCCAGAACCCGCGCGCCCTGCGCGACAACGTGCGCCAGTCCGCGCTCGAGGTGGCCCTGGTCCCCGAGCTCCTGGCCGGCCTCAGCGTCGACGCCACCGACTGCCCGGGCCTGGGCGCCGTGGCTGGCTTCGACCCGGCCCACATGGCGCTGATGGGACACTCCATGGGCGCGACCATCGCCCCCCTGGCCCTCGCGGTCGAGCCGCGCTTCCGTTTGGCGATCCTCAGCGGTGCTGGCGGCAGCTTCGCGGAGAACATCGTCTGGAAGGAGAAGCCCATCCGCGTTCGGCCCATCGCCGAGCTGCTCTTGGACTACACGAGCATCGGGCGCGCGCTCGATATCTTCGACCCCTCGCTGATGCTGCTCCAGTGGGCCGGCGAGCCCGCGGATCCGCCCGTCTACGCGCGCGAGCTCATCGACGAAGCGCGCGAAGGCGAGGCGCGCCATGTGCTGATGCTCCAGGGCATCGTCGACCGCTACATCCTGCCGCCCATCGCCGCCGCGACCAGCTTGTCCCTCGGCCTGGACCTCGCCGGGCCCGCTCGCGACGAGGGCGTGGCCGAGCTCGCGCACTTCAGGCCGCTGCGCGAGCTGCTCACGCTGACCGGCCGGAGGGCCATCGCCCTGCCGGCCAGTCAAAATCGCGTGCTCCCATCAGGGGATTCGGTCACCGCGGTCGTCGTCCAGCACGTCGAAGACGGCATCGAGGACGGCCACGAGATCGCCTTTCAAGACGCCTCAGCGCGCGCTCAGTACCGCCGGTTTCTCAGCTCGTGGCTGAAAGGCACGCC
>CAZNZH010000878.1:0-2534 GCA_964577445.1 uncultured Myxococcales bacterium | reverse complement strand
TCGACGAGGTCGACCCCGAGCTGCTGCGCACCTACGAGAAGCTCGGCATCCCGCTGCTTGAGCAGAAGATGCTCGCCGGTGTGGCCGTGGACGCCGTGTTCGACAGCGTCTCGGTCGCCACCACCTTCAAGAAGAAGCTCGGCGAGATGGGCATCATCTTCTCGAGCTTCTCCGAGGCCGTGAAAAACCACGGCGAGCTCCTGCGCAAGTACCTCGGCTCGGTCGTCCCCTACACCGACAACTACTACGCGACGCTGAACTCGGCCGTCTTCTCAGACGGCAGCTTCGTGTTCCTCCCCAAGGGCGTGCGCTGCCCGATGGAGCTGTCGACGTACTTCCGCATCAACGAGGCCAAGACGGGCCAGTTCGAGCGGACGCTCATCGTCGCCGAGGAGGGCTCGTCTGTGAGCTACCTCGAGGGCTGCACGGCACCCCAGCGCGACGAAAGCCAGCTTCACGCCGCCGTAGTCGAGCTGGTGGCGCTGGACGACGCGCAGATCAAGTACTCGACCGTCCAGAACTGGTACCCCGGCGACGAAGACGGCAACGGCGGCATCTACAACTTCGTCACCAAGCGCGGCGCCTGCCGTGGCGCCCGCTCAAAGATCTCGTGGACCCAGGTCGAGACGGGCTCGGCGATCACCTGGAAGTACCCGAGCTGCATCCTCCAGGGCGATGATTCGGTCGGTGAGTTCTACTCGGTGGCGCTGTCGAACCACCGCCAGCAAGCGGACACCGGCACCAAGATGATCCACCTCGGCAAGCGGACCAAGTCGACCATCGTGTCGAAGGGGATCTCGGCCGGCCACGGGATGCAGACCTACCGCGGCCTCGTGTATATCGCCAAGGGTGCGGAGGGCGCGCGCAACTACACCCAATGTGACTCGCTGCTGCTCGGTGACACGTGCACGGCAGACACCGTGCCCTACATCGAGGTCCAGAACGCCACCGCGCGCCTGGAGCACGAGGCGACCACGTCGAAGATCTCGGACGACCAGCTCTTTTACTGTATGCAGCGCGGGCTCTCGGCCGAAAACGCTGTCAACCTCATCGTCAACGGCTTCTGTAAGCGCGTCTTTCGCGAGCTCCCCATGGAGTTCGCGGTCGAGGCCCAAAAGCTGCTCGAGGTCAGCCTCGAGGGCGCCGTCGGTTGAAGCACCGCCATCTTTTTGTCCGATAGTTTCTACGAATTCGGAGTCTCGCTGATGCTTGAGATCGAAAACCTTCACGCCCAAGTCGGCGGCACGCCCATCCTCAAGGGCCTGACCCTCACGCTGCGCTCAGGCGAAGTCGCCGCCATCATGGGCCCCAACGGCTCGGGCAAGAGCACCCTCAGCTATGTGCTGGCGGGCCGCCCGGGCTACGAGGTCACCGCGGGCTCGGTGCGCTTTGACGGGCAGGACCTGCTGGCGATGGAGTCCGACGAGCGAGCGCGGGCGGGCGTTTTTCTCGCGTTTCAGTACCCGGTCGAGGTGCCGGGCGTGTCCAACAAGGTGTTCCTCAAGGCGGCGGTCAACGCGTGTCGAAAGGCGCGCGGCCAGGCTGAGCTCGACGCCTACGAGTTCCTGAAGCTCTTCGAGGCGAAGCGAAAGCTGGTCGGGATGGACAAGGAGCTGGCTTCTCGCGAGGTAAACACCGGGTTTTCCGGCGGCGAGAAGAAGCGCAACGAGATCCTCCAGATGGCCATGCTCGACCCCAAGCTCGCGATCTTGGACGTGACGGACTCCGGCCTCGTCATCGACGCCCTCCAGGCGGTCAGCGAGGGCGTCAACGCGCTGCGCGACGGCAAGCGGTCCATGCTGGTGATCACGCACTATCAGCGGCTGCTCGACCACATCGTGCCGGACACGGTGCACGTCCTGATGGACGGGCGCATCGCGAAGACCGGCGGTGGCGAGCTGGCGCTGGCCCTTGAAGAGCGCGGCTACGATTGGCTCAAGGCCGAGGCGGCGGCATGAACGCGATTCAGCCCATGACGGCGGCCAACTCCAGCGACGGTATCGGCGCCGGCGCGCACCCGGGCGAGCCCGGCTGGCTGGACGCGCTGCGCAGCGAGGCGCGAGCGACCCACAAGACGCTCGGCTGGCCCACCAAGGCCAACGAAGCCTGGCGCTACGTGAAGATGCGCGACGTCGTGCGGCTCGGTGACCGCGTGGGCGCAGCTCCCGATCTCGGGCGGGCGATCGAGGCCGCGGCGCTGGCCGGTCCGCCGCTGGCCGGCGTCGCGACCCGCGTGGTCCTGGTCGACGGAGCCTTCCACGCCGACCTCTGCACCCGCGGTGACGCGCCGCCGGCCGTCGCCATCCTGCCGCTCGACGAGGCGCTCGGCGTGACCGCGGACCACCTCCGCGAGAGCCTCGGCCGCGTCGCGCGCTTCGACGCCGACGGCGTCTCCGCCCTCGCGCTCGCCGAGCTGTCCGACGCCCTGGTCGTCCACGTCCCGCGCGGCACGACGCTCCCCGGGCCGCTGGAGATCGTCCACGTCGCCTCCGGTCGCGCCGGCGGGCTGCGCTTCCCGCGCGTCTTCATCGCCG
>CAZNZH010000877.1:0-2539 GCA_964577445.1 uncultured Myxococcales bacterium | reverse complement strand
CAACGCCTCGACGCCCTGCGCACCGATCTGGTGATCCCGCCCGTCCCGGTTCGCCGCCACGACCCGACGCTGCCCGCCGACATGGACTTCCTCTTGGCCAAGTGCCTCGCCCGAGATCCCTCGCGGCGGCCCACGGCGCTCGACCACGTGCTGCGCGGCCTGGCGCACGTGCTCAAGGAGTACGCGCGCAAGCACGGCGACGGCAGCGTCCCGCCGGAGCTGTGGCCGCGGCTGATGGCGTAGACGGCGAATCCGCGGCGCCCCGCCTCGAGCCGGAGGTCTCTAGCCGGACAGGCCGCGCAGGTGAGCCGCCGCCTCCTCGGGCGGGGTCGGGTTGATGTAGACGTCGGTGCTCCGCTCGAAGCCACCGCCGGGGTCCAGCCGCGGGATGATCTCAAGCCGCCAATGGAAGACGAGGGCCAAGGAGCGTGCGTCGATGGGGCCCAGCGGCAGCGCGTGCTCGCTGGGCGCGGTGTGCAGCGCCAGGTTGTAGTCGGCGTCCTCGAGGCTACGCCGCAGTCGCATCAGCACGTCGATGAGGTGGCGGGAGAGATCGCTCGCGTCGGCCGGTGAGAGGTCGCAGAAGTCGTGGTGATGCCTCACGGGCAGGACCCACAGCTCGAAGGGCGTCGCCGAAGCGTAGGGGCAGAAGCTGACGAAGCGGCCGTCGTCGCGGACGATGCGGCTGGCATCCGTGCGCTCGAAGGACAGCGCGTCGCAGGACAGGCAGCGCCCGTGACGGTCGTGGTAGTCGCGGGCCGTGCCGAGCTCGGACTCCAGGCTGCGCGGGATGACCGGCGACGCGGCGATCTGGCTGTGCGGGTGCGGGATGCTGGCGCCGGCTTGGGCGCCGCGGTTGCGAAACGCCGTGACCAGGGCCATGCGCCGGTCGCGGTGCAGATCGCGGATGCGGTCGCGCCAGGCGAGCAACACCGCCGCGAGCTGGTCGGGGTGGAAGTCCGGCAGGTCGGCGTCGTGGCGCGGCGTCTCGATGACGACCTCATGGGCGCCGAAGCCTCCGAGGCGGTCGTAGAGGCCGACGGGCTGCGGGTCCAAGGGCTCCTCGACGCGCAAGGCGGGGAAGCCGTTGGCGACGACTCGCACCGCACCCTCGGGGCCGGGCAACTCGGCGATGGTGCGGCCGGCGATGTCGGGGTCGTCGCCGCAAAAAGGGCAGGGGAGGCGGGCCTTGTCGCCTCCGAGCAGGCTGGGGCGGCGCGAGCGCTCGGGGGCGATGACCACCCAGCGACGGCGCAGCGGATCACGCCTCAGTTCGGACATGGCTCGTTCCTTTGGGGCGCGCGGCTCACGCGAGCCACGCGTGCGCGACGAGGTGAGACGGGTCGTGGTGGGCGGTGACGAAGCCCTCGCGCGGGAGGCGCTCGATGACGCGCCCCTGCGGGTCGGAGACCTCGATGGCGAAGCGGGTCTCTGTGCCGTCGATCTGCAAGGTCGCGGCTGGCAAAAAGAGGTCCAGGACGTCGGCCTGGACGCGATCGACCTCGGGCGGCAGCGCGTCGAGCGGCCACAGGCACGGGGATGGGCCGGCGGGGCGGTCCTGCACGACGCGCACGCGAAGCCCCGCGAGGGCGGTGGCCGGCGGGCCGTCGGTGACCAGGCGCAGGCTCAGGCCCAGGGGGTCGCCGATGAACGCGACCCGGCGCAGGTGCGACTGGCTCCGGTGGCTGGAGCCGAACCCGGGGTCGATGTGGCCAGCGCAGGCCCAGCCGAAGTAGGCGTCGAGGTCGCCGGTGAGCCGGGGGCGGCGGGTCGCCACAGGCTGGCGCGGCCTGCGGTCCGCGCGGGTGCCGAGCTCCGGGTCCAGCGGCTCGTGGAGGGCTGCGGGGCAGTTGAGGCCCAGGCGCCCGTAGATCGCGCACAGGTGGGCGCGAAAGAGCGCGTCGAAGTGTCCGTCGAAGGCCGACGTGTGGCCTTCCCCGAACCACCAAAACCAGTCGGAGGCTTCAGCGCGCATGACCAGATCGGCGATCTCGGGCTTGTGCTCCAGCAGCGCGTCCATGGGCTCGGCGACGGTGGCGCGCATGGCCGCGAGGGCGTCCCAGGCGCGGTTTTTCACCGGGTCGCCGAGCCAGGTGCGAAACGTGCCGTCGATCCAGGAGCCCGCGGGCACCTCCGCGAGCTGATGTCCCTGGGTGCCGACCGCGGCCAGGGCCTCGGAGAGCGTGGAGAGCCTCAGCCCCGGCGTGCCCGCGATGGCGGCGTAGAGATCGGGGAGGAAGCCCACGACGCCGCCGGGATAGGTCTCCCAACAGTTCTCGCCGTCCAGCGCGATGGTGACCACCCCGTCGCGGGCGTCGCCGGCGGAGCCCAGGCTTCGGGCCAGGGTTTGGAGCCGCGTGACGAAGTCTTCGCGGGCGACCGCGTGGTCCCAGGAGGCGTAGACGAAGCCGATGCGGTCGGAGAGCTCGCGGTCGCGAAAGAAGAGGGCGACCGGGCCGGCGGCCCAGGGGCTGAGGCTCTCGGTGGGCGAGGGCGGGCGACCCAGGGCGCGGGCGGGCAGCACGTCGGCGGGGGCGGG
>CAZNZH010000876.1:0-2542 GCA_964577445.1 uncultured Myxococcales bacterium | reverse complement strand
AACCCGATTCGATATCGACCTGGTAGAACTCGCGATGCTCCTTGTTGACGGCCATGGCCCCTCCTTTTCTGGATTCAGGTACGAAAAAAACGAACGATCAAGCCTTCGCTTTCGACAGCTTCAGGTTCCGGTCGAAGCCCTTCTCGAACTTGTCCTTCTCGAATACGTTCTCGCCGATCCGGAAGAATCCAGCCGTCGCGCGTTGCTCGTCGCTCGTCGTGTGCATGAAGATGGAGTCGAACGGGCACGTCTGAGTGCACAGTTCGCAGCCGATGCAATTGTCATGCAGATGCCCGACCTTGCCCACGCCCTGGAGCAGCGAGTCGTAGAAGCACGTCTGGATGCAGATCGTGCAGCTGGGGTTCTTGCAGGTGTCGTGCCGAACCTGGCTATGCATGCGCGGCTTCCTGAACTGCTCGCCGTAGTCCTTCACCGAGCGCTGCGAGGCGATCCCGCGCATCGATTCGATGCTCTCGTAGCCCTTGGCGTCCATGAACTCCCCGAGGCCCTCGATGATCTTGGGCAAGAACTTGATGCCCTTGAGCATGAGGACCGACCCAACCTGAACCAAGCCCGCGCCCGTCATGATGAACTCGACAACGTCGCGGTGATCGTAGATGCCGTTCGAACCGGTGATCGGGATACCAAGTTCCGTGTAGATGCGCTGCACCCAGCGCAGCGAGAGCGGCTTGGCCCAGACTCCGCCGATGCCGGCGGGCCCGCCGAGACGCGGATCGCCGGTTTCGATATCCACTGAAAACCCGGTGTAGCGGTTGGTCGCGGTGACGGCGGCCGCACCCGCTTCCTTCACGGCGCGCGCGACGTCCAGTACGCGCGACTGGTCGGGCGTAAGCTTGATGACGACCGGGATCTTCACTGCCTCGCAGACCCGGTTCGTGACCTCGGCGGCCACCTGCGGCTCCTGGCCGATCATGCTGCCTCCGTGCACGCCGGGCATCATCGCCGGGTGCGGGCAGCCGAAGTTCAGCTCGACCATCGGCAGCCCGCAGTCCTCGATCGTGCGGCAGATGTCGACCCAACTCTGCATCGTCTTGCCGCCGGCGCTGCCGATCAGGTGGGAACCGCGCTCCTCAGCGTACCGGCTCAACTCCTTCAGGTATGGGATCCAGTCGCGATAGGTCATCGACGAGTAGCCCGAGCGGCTGAGGAATACGAAGTTCTTGTTGACCTTGCCGTTGATAGGCTCGTTGCGCTCGTTGAGGATCGCGTACTTCGAGTTCTGCGTCAGGCGCGCCATGTCCTCGATGTCGGTGAGCGTCTTGACGATCATACCGCCCGCTCCGGCATCGACGCACTCGCGGATCACTTCCGGGCTGTTGGTCGTCTCGATCGACGCGATGACCACCGGATTCTTGAACCGGATACCACAGAATTCAACGGACAGATCGGCCACCACGGTCCCCTTTGAGAAGTTGGCGGCGAAGCACGTCGCCGCAGGATGCGTAGCCGCCGCGAATACACAGCGCTCGCAAGTTTGATCGGAAGTATACGAACGGTTTATACGGGCGTCAACGATCCGGAGTTGACGGGACGCAAAAAACTGCCGTATCGACAGCCGATTCGCTGGATGCGGTGCAACAATCAGTACACAAACTGCATGGTAGCTGGCAGCGGCGAGGTCGGCCCTGCGAGCTCGGCTTCAACGGTGACGAGTAGCGATTCCCAGCACCCAGTAGATCAGCGCGGCCGTCAACAGCGTGCTCACGAAGAACGGGAACACCTCCCGCGCGAAGTTTTCAATGTCGCGCCGCGAGCAGGAGCGCGCCCAACACGGCGCAGGTCAGGTACGTCACATCGATGGCCCGCTGTACCGCCGTGCCGCCGTGCCGCTGTTGGAAGGCGCCGTCATCGTTTCTGTCGCCGCGGTGGTTGGTTCGTCCGCTGCGCGGCCCGCTTCGGCAACAACCACGCAACGTCGTCGACTACTTACCGTAGGCATCGACGAGAGCATTGCCCTCGGGGTTGGCGCCAAGCAGCCGCTCGCCGGCCATCTGCCTGCCGAATGCATACCGTTCGCTCCCCAGTTGCGGAGCGTGAGCCTGCGCGTTCATGCCGTTCGATGCGCGCACCTGTTCGTGGCCTCGGCAACCTTGTTGCCGGCCGCCCAGATCACTCACTCAGACTTCGTCGACTAGGCGAGTGCAGCGGCCTGCACAGCATTCCGAGTGCATGGAACAGTCAGCGAATTGATCATCCCGGTGGCCAGCGCCTGGTCGACTGCGGCAGTCTGGATCGTAACAGGGCGCACCTTGAACAGTTCGTCGATCGGGACCTGGTCGGCCTGCGCCAGACGCCCGATCTCGGGCATCCTGTAGAGGAAGCGCGCAAGTATTCCGTGACGTGCAACGGTTCGCCAGTGACGTCCTTCACGCTGGCGACGAAGCGCTGGACGTTCACAGTGTGGAAGTTCGACGGCACGTATGGCGTCGGCGTGCCCCAACTCCAAGTAGCGGCCAACGACGCGGGCCCGACCAGTAGCGCAGCGGCAGGCGTCGCGATCAGAGACTTGCGAATCGCCCGC
>CAZNZH010000875.1:0-2548 GCA_964577445.1 uncultured Myxococcales bacterium | reverse complement strand
GACGCCCAATTCGATCGATGCGGGCGGACTAATCGAGATGTTCAGCGTCCGGTTCAAGCCCGCAGCGGCCGGGCCCGCCGCCGCTGAACTTCGCTTCACCAGTGATGCTGCGGTGCAAGATCCCGCGGGCGCAGCGGGCTCGGCCGAGGACCCGGTCGTGACGCTCAGCGGCTTCGGCGGCCCCGGGCAGCCCGCCCTCGTCGGCGGCGCCTCGCTCACGGTTCGCCCGCAGACCATGCTCCACCTCCTCGCGCCCGACGCCGTCGTGAATAGCGGCACGGTCGCCCGATACGAGTGGCGCGCGGTCCAGCCGGTGGGCTCTCAGTCGGTCCTGCTCCCCTCGCCCACCTCCCCACAGCCCCGCTTCGAGGCCAACGTCGCCGGCGCCTACGAGTTCGAGCTGCTCACCTGGGACCAAGACGACCAGCCCGCGTTCGAGCCCCTCTATCTGGTCGTGGAGGCCGTCCCGGACCAGGCCATTCACGTCGAGCTGCTCTGGGACACCCCGAACGACGCCGACCAGACCGACGAGGGCCCTGAGCGCGGCGCCGACCTGGACCTCCACTTCACCCATCCCTTCGCGGTCGGCCAGGACATCGACGGCGACGGCACGCCCGACGGCTGGTTCGACCAGCCCTTCGACACCTACTGGTTCAACGCCCACCCAAACTGGGGCTCCCTCAACCCCGCCGCCCATGACAACCCCAGCCTCGACCGCGACGACACCGACGGCGCCGGCCCGGAAAACCTCAACCTCGCGGCGCCCGAGGACGACGTGACCTACCGCATCGGCGCCCACTATTGGAGCGACCACGGCTTCGGCTGCTCCTACGCGACCGTCCGCGTCTACATCCACGGCGAGCTCACCTACGAGCGGGCCGGCGTCCCCATGGCGCCGCTGGACTTCTGGGAGGTCGCGAGCATCGACTGGCCCTCCGGCGCCGTCACGTCCATCAGCGACGGGAGCGGCGGCCCCCGAATCGTCCCGGCCGCTGCGTCCCCGCTCTCTCCCGCCCCGAACACTCCGGCGTTGACCTGCCCGTGGGTTCAGGGTCGGAGGTGACGGTGGCTGCTCAGTTCGCCCAGGCGGCGACTGACAACTTTACGGTCTCAGCGCCCTGGGCGGTGGCCTCGCGGCCGGCGATCTCGGCGGCGGTCGCCGTCTCGGCGGACCCGTCGACAAGCGCCCGCCCGAGATCCCTCTCGCCCAGGCCAGCGCCGTCCGCGCCGCGGCTGCGGCCGATGCCCGGCACATGAGGCGTCGTCGCGGCGCCCGGTGGCAGCGAGCGATTGTGCGCCGCATCCAGCGGGCGTAGGCTGTGCGCTCTCGTACACACCGCGCAGGGGCGGACACGCGGCGGCGGTGACTGCCCCCCGCGGGTCTGGGCTGCCGCGAAGGGGAGCGCTGATGGGCCTCGTTAATGCGATCTGGCTGATCCTGCTCGGCGTCTTGGGCGCGTCGAGCCTCATCATCGCGAAGAAGCCGGACGCCAAGGAGATCATCGCCAAGATCGCGCCCTACCAGGGGTGGATCGGCGCGGTGTCGGCGCTGTGGGGCGTGTGGGGGCTCGTCTCGACGGTGCTGACCCTGGGCCGGTTGGGGAGCGCGCCCATCCTGTGGTTCACGGGGCTCGCCGTGGCGATCGTGCAGTTGGTGCTGGGCCTGATCTTGGGCATCGGGGTGCTCAAGACCTTCATCAAGAACCCCGAGGCGCAGCGGAGGATGGACGAGGCGCTCACTCAGCTCGCGCCCCAGCAAGGGGCGTTCGGGCTGGCCGCGATCGTCTGGGGCGTCTGGTCGCTCATCACCACCTTTATCTTCTAGGCTGTCAGCAGGCCGCCAGCCCGGCCTCCGGCACGTCCGCATCGCCGCCACCGTCGGGAGCCACCGCGTCGGCGCGGCTCAGCGGCAGCAGCAGCGTGAACACCGTGCCGGCCCCCGGCTCCGAGTGCACGTCGATCCAGCCGCCGTGGGCGTGAACGCAGCCCCAGACGCTGGCGAGGCCGAGGCCCGTGCCTTTGCCGGGCTGCTTGGTCGTGAAGAAGGGCTCGAAGATGTGCTCGCGCACCTCCGTCGGCATACCCTCGCCGGTGTCCCGCACCTGGATGCGCACGTAGGAGCCGGGCTTCAGCTCGGGCGGCAGCTCGCCGGGACCCCGGTCCACGATGGAGGTCGCGAAGGTCAGCGTGCCACCGTCTGGCATGGCGTCGCGCGCGTTCAGCCCGAGGTTGAGCAGCGCGCTCTGAAGCTGCGCGTTGTCCCCGGCGACCATGGGCCGATCGGCGAGCAGCTCGGTCTGGACGCGGATGGTGTCGCCCAGGCTGTGGCTCATCAACTGCACGGCCCCCGCCACGGCGGTGTTCACGTCCAGCCGGCTGGTCTGCGTGCGCTCGCGGCGCGCAAAGGCCATGAGCTGACCGACCAGATCGCCCGCGTTGCCGGCCGCGCTGATGATGTGGCCGATGGAGGGGTCCGGCGAGACGCCGGCGCGCTCGGCGCGCGCGCGGATGAGCTGCGCGTGGCCGGCGATTCCGGTGATGATGTTAT
>CAZNZH010000874.1:0-2549 GCA_964577445.1 uncultured Myxococcales bacterium | reverse complement strand
CCCACCGCCGCTCGGCCCGGTCGGCGGCGGCAGCGGCGCCCCGCTCTCGAGATGCCGCTCGATGCTGGCGATGCGGTCGATGATCCGGTCGATGGGCTGGAGCGGCTGAAGCCGCGCCATCCGTATGACGGCCATCTCGAGCTCGAGCCGCGGGTAAGACGCGTGGGTGAGGCGCTCCGCCGCGCGGGTCACGATGCGAAAGAGCCGCTCGAGATCCTCGACCGGCCGGTCTTCGCCCATGGCGCGAAGTTGGCGCGCCTCCTCGTCGGCGAGGTCGGTGAGCCCGCCAGCGCTCCCGGCGACCTTCAGCACGATGACGTCTCGCAGATAGTGAACGAGGTCGCTGGCGAAGTGCTCGAGATCGAGGCCGAACTCGAAGACCTCCTGGACGATGCTCAGGGCGGCCGGGACGTCCTGGGCGAACGCGGCCCGGACCAGCCCCGCCAGCCATCTCCGGTCGGCGACGCCGAGGGCCGCGGCGACCTCTTCGAAGCCGGCGTCGCGCCCACACGAGCTGATGATGCGGTCCAACAGCGACAGCGCGTCGCGCATCGACCCTTCGCTCTCCCGCGAGACCAGGCGCAGCGCGTCGTCGTTCATCGCGACGCCCTCGGCGCTGAGGATCTCGCGGAGGCGCTGGGTCATGACGTCGTTCGGGATGCGCTTGAAGTCGAAGCGCTGGCAGCGCGACAGGATCGTGACCGGGATCTTCTGGGGCTCGGTGGTCGCGAAGATGAACTTCACGTGCGGCGGCGGCTCTTCGAGGGTCTTCAACAGGGCGTTGAAGGCCTCGGTGGTCAGCATGTGGACTTCGTCGATGATGTAGATCTTGTAGCGATCGCGCTGGGGGGCGTAGGCGACGCCCTCGCGCAGCTCGCGGATCTCGCCGATGCCGCGGTTGGACGCGCCGTCGATCTCGAAGACGTCCATGGCGTGGCCGGACGCGATCTCGGTGCACGCCGAGCAGGTGCCGCAGGGCGTCGGCGTCGGGCCCTTCTCGCACTGGAGCGCCCGGGCGAGCACGCGGGCCGCGCTGGTCTTGCCCACGCCGCGCGCGCCGCTGAAGAGGAACGCGTGGTGGACGCGGTCCTGCTCGATGGCGTGGGTCAGCGTGCGGGTGACGTGCTCCTGACCCGTGATGTCATCGAAGGTCTGGGGCCGCCATTTGCGGGCTAAAACGAGGTAAGACATCGCGGTGTCGAATAGCCCATTCGCTCCTTGGCCGCAACGGCGCGGAGCCGGCTGTGTCCCAAGGCCGAACGCAGTGAGCCCCCGCCGGACAGGCCGACGGGGGCTCACTCATGAGGGTTGGCCGGGACCCGACACATGAAGCAGGCGCTACCGTTGCTTCCTCCCGGACCTGGCGGAGTTCGCGACGACTCCATTGCCGGGCCACGACCAAAAACGACCGCTCTCGCGGCCGATGCTTCCACCGGTGGACACTCGCCTGCGGGGTTGGGAGTCCCTGTTCATCTGGACACGAACAGGCTGGCGGAGAGGGAGGGATTCGAACCCTCGGTAGGTGTTACCCCACACACGAGTTCCAGTCGTGCACCTTAAACCACTCGGTCACCTCTCCAACAGACACCCCGCAGGCGGGCGGGCCTTCGCCGCCAGCGGCCCGAGGGCCACAGCCAGCAAAAGGATGGAGGAGAGAGAGGGATTCGAACCCTCGGTACGGTCACCCGCACACTTGATTTCGAGTCAAGCGCCTTCGTCCACTCGGCCATCTCTCCCCAGAGGCCCCCGAGGGTTCTTTCCGCGCTGGCGTAGTGTGTCGAAAAACGCTGTCACCAGCGCCCTCGACTCGTCGGCCAACACCCCCTCGACCACGGACACCGGCGCGCTGTCGAGCAGCCGCGCCGTCGTCCGGACGGCTCCAGTCTTGGGCTCGTCCACCCCGTAGACGAGGCGACTCACCCGCGCCTGAGCGATCGCCCCGGCGCACATCGTGCATGGTTCCATGGTGACGTAGAGCGTCATCCCGTCGAGCCGCCAGCTCCCGGTAGCCTGCGCGGCGTCTCGCAATGCGAGCAGCTCGGCGTGGGCGGTGGGATCCTGCAGGGTGTCCCGCAGGTTGGCCGCGCGTGCGATGATCTCCCCGTCCCTCACCACGACCGCCCCCACGGGCACGTTGCCAAGCCGGGCACAAGCCTCAGCCAAGCGCAGCGCTTCGCGCATCGGGTCGATGTCGGCGGGGTCACGGATGTCCATGCCGCGTAATTCCATCGGTGGATAGCGTTCTCAAAGAACAAGACCGACGCGAGGTTGAATCAACTCCCAAGGTCGAATCCACGCCCCCCGTGGGGGGGGGGTGTGAGTGGTGCGCCCGAAGGGATTCGAACCCCTGACCTGCGGTTCCGTAGACCGCCGCTCTATCCAGCTGAGCTACGGGCGCTCACGAGCCGGGGGAAGCTAAGACCTGCCCCTGGCACTGTCAAGGCGTTTGAAGCCCGAGCCGCCCTGCGGACAGGGCGACTCGGGCCGGCGGAGAGAGAGGGATTCGAACCCTCGATACAGCTTTTGGCCGTATACTCCCTTAGCAGGGG
>CAZNZH010000873.1:1913-2551 GCA_964577445.1 uncultured Myxococcales bacterium | reverse complement strand
GCACCCGCGGCGACCAGGCGCTCCGCTGCCTCGGCAGCCGCGACGCCCTCGCGGGTCTGGCCGCCCACGCTCACCGTGACCTGGGCGACGATGGGCAGCGGCGACACCTCGCGCGCCAGCCGCAGCGCCTCCTCCAGCTCCGGCAGGTGCGCGAAGGTCTCCAGCACGAAGAGGTCCACGCCCGCGTCCGCCAGCGCCTTGGCCTGCTGCCGAAACACCTCGCGCGCCTCGTCGCGAGCGATGTGTCCGAAGGGCTCGATCAGCGCGCCCAGCGGCCCCATCGCCCCGGCCACCCACGCGCGCCCGTCGGCGGCCTCCCGCGCCAGCTCGACCCCCGCGCGGTTGAGCGCCTCGACCTTGTCGGCCAGCCCGTGGGCCGACAACCGAAAGCGATTGGCCGCGAAGGTGTTGGTCTCCAGCACGTCCGCGCCCGCCGCCAGATACTCCGCGTGGACCTCGCGCACCAGCGCCGGCTGGGTCAGGTTCAGCTCCTCGAAGGCCCGGTGGATGAAGACGCCCTTCTCATAGAGCGAGGTCCCCATCGCGCCGTCGAAGAAGATCAGCGCCTTGCCCTCAAGCGCCGCCCGGAAGGGCCCGCGCCCGCCCTGTCTGCCCGCCGCGCGCCGCCCGTCGCTCGC
>CAZNZH010000873.1:0-1813 GCA_964577445.1 uncultured Myxococcales bacterium | reverse complement strand
CGTCGCTGCCGTCGCTGCCGTCGCTGCCGTCGCTGCCGTCGCTGCCGTCGCTGCCGTCGCTGCCATCAAGGCCCCCCAGGCGCCGCCGCCGCCGCCGCCGCCGCCTGCTTGGTGCGCAGGTGTGCGTCCACGTCGTGTACCACTTCCATCACGCTGGAGCCGTACCCCAGATCGGTGCGCGGTTCCCCCCAGCGATTGCTCAGCAGGTCGAAAAACAGGCTGCCGCTGTTGCACTCCTCGGTGAGCTCGGAGCTGGGGATCATCCGCACCTCGCAGCTCGCCTCCGGCCCCTTGCACTGCGGGTCGACGCAGGACCGCATCCCGCCCGCGGCTTTGCGGCACGCGCACTCGCGCCGCCCCGTCGGCACATGGACGTCGCAGCACGCCCCGTCCGGGAACACGATGATGACCTTCGGCATGTCGCCGTTCTGCATGAAGGTCGCCGTGGCGAACGTGGCCGGCGCGAGGTCGGCCGCGTCCTGGCCCAGCCCGTGCAGGAAATACAGGACCGGGTAGCGCTTGTCGGCGCTCTCCGGCTCGTCGTAGCCAGGCGGCAGCCCGCCGGGCTCGAGATCAGGCTCCGGGAAGCGCGCCGCCGCCACGGCGATAAAGGCCACCAGCCGCGCCAGCGCCTGAAAGCCCGTGCCCACGTGGCCACCATCGCCGTCGGCGAGCTGCGCCGGCGTCGCGTTCGGGTCGCCGTACTCGACGTAGACGTGCCGCCCCAGGGACTTCGCCGTCAGGTCCTGGGTGAAGAGGTCGACGAAGATGTCCCCCTCGGTGACCTCCGGCAGCAGCGCGGTCGGGCTGGCGACGATGCCCTGCTTGAGGCTCATGCCCCCCAGGCGGTCCTCGATGACGCCGACCACATGGCGCGTGCCGGTGCCCGCGTGCAGCGGGTCGCGGATGCCAGCGTCGAAGTAAAAATCCATCGCATTGAGCTGCTCGATGGGCAGATCCCGGGCCAGGGTGCGCGCGTCGAACTCGCGAGCGCGGGCGAAGGCGGAGGTCACGCTCCAGAGGCCGTCGCCCTCGCCCGGATCGCCGGTGTCCGGGACCCCGTCGAGGCCGAAGTCGCCGAACGCCTCGCCGTCCTGGCGCCACGAGTCACCCTCGGTGCCGTTGGGGTTATCCCACCAGTGGAAGTCGTCGCCGTTGGGGTCGGCCGCGGCAGCGTCCGGCGCGCCGACCGCGAGGCACCCGCCGCCGCCGTCCTCGCGCGGGCTGGGGCAGCCGTCCGTGCCGACGTCTTCGTAGCGCTCGAACGCGTTGAGGAAGAGCGGCTCGCCGTAGTCTCGGAGGCCGTTCCCGTTGATGTCGACCGCCAGCAAGATGTCGGTCGGAAACTCATGGGCGATGCTCGGGTCGAAGTCCGCCCCGCCGAGCCCGGGCGCGGCCGGGGCGCGCGACTCGCAGACGGGGATGACCGGGTAGGCGGCCGTCGGGTTGTACTCGGCGTTGTAGCTCAGCGCCTTGGGCAGCGACTTCGAACCGTCGCAGCGCTTCTTCTCCGGCGTGCCCTTCACCCAGTCCAGCTCGATGCCGGCCGGCAGGTAGGCGCTGTCGCCGGTCGGCTCGGCCGTGAAGTTGCCGAAGGCCATCGTGAGGCTTTGAAAGACGCGGATGTAGAACTCGCGATCGAAGGTCGCGCCGTTGGTGTCGAAGTGCAGGTGGTTATAGTCCTGCGCCGCCTCCAGCTCCTCGCGCGGGGCGACGGGGCCACAGAAGATCGGCGGGTCGGCGTTCATGTCGTTGAGGTCGTCGACCCGGCTCTCCAGCGTCTCCAGAGGGCAGAACCCCGCGAGCTGCAAGC
>CAZNZH010000872.1:0-2553 GCA_964577445.1 uncultured Myxococcales bacterium | reverse complement strand
CCCTGGTCGCCCCGCTGGCCGGCGGCCCCTGCGCCGCCGACCCCGCCCTGTGGACGCCAGGCGGCCTCGTCATCTACGCCACCTGCGACGGCGCCCCCGCCGCCTTCACCATCGCGCCCGCCGACCCCGACGCCCCGCCGGCCACCGCCCACCTCACGCTCACCCCCGAGATCGAGCGCTCCGGCCCCGCCGCCGACGCCGCGACCTACAGCCTCGTCGAAGCCCTCCGCGCCGCCGAGGCCGCCGGCTTCACCCTCGCCACCTCCCCGCCCTACGCGAGCGACCCGCCCCCCGGCGCCCGCCGCCTCCCCCCGGCCGGCAGCGCCGACGCCCTCGAGGCCCGCCTCGCCGCCGCCTTCGTCGCCGCCGCCTTCATCGCCCTCTGCGCGCTCTTCTGGCTGCTCGCCAAAGACCTCCTCGCCGCCGCCCGCGCCGACCGCGTGACCGCCTGGACCCTCGCCTCCCTCGCCGCCGCCACGGTCTTGCTCCACGCGCTGCTGCCCGACCGCCTCGTCATGGTCTACACCGGCTACGACCTCACCGCCCGCTTGGCCCTGCTCGCCGACCTCCCCCGCTACGGCGCCGGCACCATCTGGCTCTACCAGCCCGCCCTGGCCTTCCTCGGCCTCGACCACGCCTCCCTTCAGCTCGCCAACCGCGTCTTCGGCGCGCTCTCGCTGCTCCCCTTCGCCGCCCTCGCCTTCGCCCTGGTCCCCGGCCGCCGCGTAGAGGGTGTGTTGATATCCGGACCGAGCCGGGCGCCAGCGACGTCTTTTCAGGGGCTTGAGCGCGGAGGGAGCATGCCCGGCGCATGTGACCGACGCGGGCGGGTCCCTGAAAAGACGAGAGCCAGCCGGGCGACGGGAGGATATGAACACACCCTCTCAGGCCCGCTCTGCGCCACCGCGCTCTTCGCCCTGCTCCCGGTCGTGCTGCGCGACCACATGAGCGAGGCCATCCTCACCGGCACCACCCTCCTCCTGCTCACCGGCACAGCATCCGCCGCCCTCGCCCTGACCCAGCCCGCCCGCCGCACCTGGCTGATGTTGGCGCTCCCCGTCTTAGCCGCCGCCATCACCTGCCGCCCCGAGGTCGCCCCCGCCCTGGCCCCCGCCCTCCTGGGCCTGGCCCTCACCAAGACAGCCCAGCCCGAGCTCCCGCCCGACGCCGGCACCCGGCAGACCCAGCGCGCCCACCGCGTGACCGTCGCCCTGGCCGCCGCCTGCCTCGCCCTGGCCGCCCTCCCCCACCTCGCCTGGCTGCTCGAGACCGTCCGCGAACAGACCCACGACGGCAGCATCCTCGCGCCCCAGCTCGCCCTGAGCACCCGCGTCGCCGAGGTCCTCACCCGCGCCAACATCTTCCTCGACGGCCCGTGGCTCTCCCCAGCGCTCCTGGTCTGGCCCGTCGCCGCCCTCTTCGGCCCCCGCCGCCTCCTCCCCGCCCGCCTCGGCCTCATCGCCGCCGCCGCGCTGTGGCTCGCGCTCTCCGCCGTCGACCTCCCCGACGTCAGCATCCCGCGCGTCCACCTCCCCGCGCTCGTCTTGCTGCTGCCCGTCGCCGGCGCCGGCATCGAGCGCCTCGCCAGCAGCTCCACACTCCCCCTCCGACTCGTCAATCCCTTCGTCGCCGCCTGGGTTTTCGCCACCGCCGTCACCTCGGTCACGCCGCTATACACCCCCAGCAACGCCGACGCCGAGGACGCGCTGATCCGCGCCGCCCGCTCAGCCCTCCCGCCCGGCGCCGGCTGCCTCGCCACCGTCCGCTTCGACGACCCGCCGCCGCCCGGCCACACCCAGCGCCACTTCCCCGACTACCTCTTCGGCGCCACCCCCATCGTCGGCCTCGAGCGCTTCGACGCCGACCGCGCCACGCTCGCCAAGACCTGCGGCGGCCACGCGGTCGCCCTGCTCGGCACCCGCTGCTACATGGCGCTGAGGCCGCCCGGCGCCGGCCCGCCCGAGGGCCCCGCCGAGCTGCCCGTCTGCACGCGCTTTCGCCAGCGCTACGCCCTCGAGCCCGTCGTCGACCGGCGCATCGAAAACCGCACCGGCCACACCTTCCCGATGTACCCCTCGGCCCCCGATCTGCACGTCGGCGTCTACCGAATTGGAGCCCGGCGAACCGGAGCGCGCCCGGGCGCCGATGGCGACGGCGCGTCTACGGCGCCGGCACCGTGACGGCCTCGGTGGTCAGCGCGTAGGGCTCGGGCCGGTGCCCGCTGATGCGGAAGCGCAAGACGCCCTCGATCTGGCCGCGCCCGGGCGGCACCGCGAAGACCGTCGGCATCTTGGCGGTCCAGCGAAAGGTCCGTGGGGTGACCCCGATGGACTGCTGGTAGGTCGGCTCGGTGGTCAGCGAGAGCTCGATCTCGGGGCCGTCGCTCTCGAGCGGCGCCCCGTTCTTGCGCAGGTAGGGCACGAAGGCCTCGCCGTCGAGGATCTCCAGCGTCACCACCGGCATGTCGGTCGCCGGATCGCCGCCGTTCCAGCTCGCGGTCATCACGGCGCTGCCCTCGACGGGCTGGTCGACCACGGCCGCGTCGCCGAGCGC
>CAZNZH010000871.1:0-2555 GCA_964577445.1 uncultured Myxococcales bacterium | reverse complement strand
CTCCTCGCCGCCCTCGTCGCCGCCCTCGACACCCCCTGACGCACCCGCAGCCCTTCCGCAGCCCGCCGCCCCGCGCTACGCTGTCCCCATGCCTAACAAAGAACGCGTCCGCACCGCCCTCCGCTGGGTCCTCACCGCCGCCATGGTCGCCATCGGCATCGGCCACTTCACCGACCCGGCGCCCTTCGTCGCCATCGTGCCGCCCTTTCTCCCAGCACCCCTCGCGCTCGTCTACATCAGCGGCGTCTTCGAGATCCTCGGCGGCCTCGGCCTCATCCTACCGGCGACCCGCCGCGCCGCCGGCCTGGGCCTGGTCGCCCTCTTCATCGCGGTCTTCCCCGCCAACATCTATATGGCGGTCGCCGACGTCCCCATGAACGGCCAGCACCTCCCCGCCGCCGCCCTCTGGGGCCGCCTGCCCCTGCAATTCGTCCTCATCGCCTGGGCGCTGTGGGTCTCCCACCGCCGCGGCGCCGCGGCGGCCAGCCCCTGAACAGCGCGCGCCGCTCGACGCCCAGCTCCCGGCAGCAACCTGTCCCGGGGCCTTGCCAAGAGTTGCCCCTCGTCGTCCGAGGCCACCCGCTCGACGCCTGAAGCGTCCGGCCCAGCCCCTGCGCGCGCCCCTCATGGTCGTCAACGGGGCGGCGCCGCACGCACCCGCGGCTGGATGCGCGCCCGGACCTCCTCATACAACCGGACCGGGCTGCCCTCGGGCACCTCCAAGGTCGCCACGAGCCCGTAGGGGATGGCCTCCCCGAGCGGCGCGGCGTCCTCGGCGCAGTTGACCTGGACCCGCATGTCGCTGCCGTCCGCAAACGACCGCGCGGACGAACTCGTGAGGACCTGATGCTGGATGGTGACAGTGCAGGGGTCATGACAGTGCAGGGGTCATCGATAAGTCGGCCCTCTCGGTCATCGATAAGTCGGCCCTCTCGGTCATCGATAAGTCGGCCCTCTCGGTCAAGCTAGAAATTAACGTGGGCGTTCCTCCCGTCTCTCGTCAGCTCGCGCGTAGGCTTCGGAAGCTGGGTGGCGTCCGTAGATGCTCTCCTCAGTCATCGATACGTGCTCTGTTTGAGGCCCTTGGCCTCGGCACATGGTGGGCTCCGAAGGGGGTGCCATCAAAACCGCTCACTTCGCATTTATGGGACCGGTATAGTGCTGCCCTCGGGCAGCTCCCAGGTCGCGGCGCGCCCATACGGGATGGGCTCGCCGAGCGGTGCGGTGTCCTCGACGCGGGAGCGCCGGCCTCCGGGCTCCGAGGGTCTGTCCGCGAGGGAGGCTTTCTTTGACCCGTTGGGCCGGGCATGGGAAGCGGGCTCATGGCTGAGGCACCTGTCACGAACCCGCACGATGCGCTCTTCAAGGGTGTGTTCGGGGACCGGGCGAACGCGATGGCGCACTTTCGGCGCTTTCTGGCGCGTGAGGTCACCGAGCGGCTGGACATGGAGCGGGCGGTGCTCGAACCGGGCAGCTTCGTGGACGAGGAGCTGCGCGAAAACCACGCCGACCTGCTCTGGGTGGTGCCGTGGCGGGACGAGGACGGCGGGGCGGGAGGCGAAGCCGAGGCCGGTGAGGGCGAGCGCGAGGCGGGCGACGGCGAGGCGGGTGCGGGCGAGAGGCCGCCGGCGCTGCTGTACCTGCTCTTCGAGCACCAGAGCGCGGGGCATCCGCTGATGCCGTATCGGCTGCTGGTGTACATGATGCGCATCTGGGAGCGGTGGTTTCGTGAGCACAAAGACGCACGACGGCTGCCGGCGATCCTGCCGGTGGTGATGTATCATGGGCGCTCGGAATGGTCGGCGCCCACACGCTTTCACCAAATCCTTGAGATCCCGGACCCGGCACGCCCGCTCATCGAGCCGCACACGCCGGGCTTTGAGATGGTGCTGCACGATCTCCCGCGCATGGACGACGCCACGCTCGCCCAAGGAGGCATCGAGGGTTTGGCGCGCCTCTTGCTCGCCCGGGCGCGGGAACGCGCACTGCTCAAGCGCCTGGGGCCGTGGCTCGGCCTCATCGCGGACGCGCTCACCGAGCGCCCCGACGCGACGCGCTTCGTCCTGATGCAGATGCGGTATATCCTGGAGACGAACGAGGAGGTCGACGAGCAGGCCCTGATCGACCTCGTGACAGCCAGGGTCGGTGCCGAGGCGGGAGCAGCGACAATGACGGCAGCAGACAGGTTGAGGCGTGAGGGACGCGCGGAGGGACGTACAGAGGAGCGGCGGCGCGTGCTGCTCAAGCTGATCACGCTGCGCTTCGGACCCGTCAGCGACGGGATCACGGCGCGCGTCTTCGACGCATCAGACGCCGAGGTCGAGGTCTGGATCGAGGCCATCCTGACCGCCGGCTCGCTGGCCGACCTGCTCGCGACCACGCCGGGGCGTTGACGGCGGGGCTGCGGCAGCCCGGAGCGGGACCCATGGAAGGATCCGGGGCAGCAACCTGCCCCGGGGCCTTGCTAAGAGTTGAGCCTCCCGCGGGCGTCGGATCTTCCCGCGGAAAGATCCCCGCGCTCCTCCCCGGCGCTGCGGGAAGAACTAGTGCGCGAG
>CAZNZH010000870.1:0-2556 GCA_964577445.1 uncultured Myxococcales bacterium | reverse complement strand
CTCCACCAGCCGCGCCATCTTCTGGATCTCCGCGTTGAGCCGGTCGAGGTTCGCCGCCAACCCCGCCAACCACAGGATCAGCTCGTCGAGAAACAGCACGATCCCGTCGTACCCCAAGCCCTTCGCGTGCCGGCAGATCGTGGCCATCGCGACGTCGAAGTCCACCCACGCCGAGCCCGACTTCCGAAACGCCGGAAACAGCGTCTTCACCAGCGCCGAGAACAGCTTCGTCCGCTCGCTGGCGACCGCACTCCCCCGCGCCGCCCCGTAGCTGCCCGGGTTCCAGGTCGCCGAGATCCCGACGGTCTCGCTGAAGCTGCCCCACCCGCCCGACTCGGCCCCCTCGCCCCCCGCGTTCAGCTTCTCGAAAAACGCCTCGTCCTGAAGCGTCACCCGCAGCGCGTCGGCGTTGTCAAACAGCGCCTCATCCTGGAAAATCCCAGGCACCTCCGCCTCAGGATGATGCTTCTCCATGTAGCTCAGGTAGCCACCCAGCACCCGCGACTCGAGGCTCTCCGCCCCCAGCATGTTGAAGTGCAGCCGCAACAGCCGCTTCTGCTTCACCCACTCGTGCTTCTCCAGCACCGGATGCAGCGCCTCCACAGCCCACGGCGCCTCATGCCCCGCCAAGACCAAGCTCAGCGCCGCCATGAAGTGGCTCTTACCCGAGCCAAAGCTCCCGTGGATGTGAGCGCCAAAGCTGCGCCCATCCTCGAGCGCCGCGTGGACCTTCCCCAGGCACTGCAAAAACGCCTGCTGAAGATCCGGCGTCACCGCGTACTGCGCCAGCATCGGCGCCGGGTCGTTGACCGCGTCAGCCAGCTCCACGACGAAATCGGTCTTCTTGACCACCTCGGGGATGATCAGAATCTCACGCAGCTTGCTCACGCTCAGCCCTCCAGTCCGTCGCTCGGAGCGCGGAGCTTATCTCAGCTTCGAGCCCGTGTGGGGCCCCCGAACGCACAATTTCGCCCTCGTCGGCAGGGCACGACGGCGGGCTGGCTCGACTCGCCCCGCTGTCGCCCGCCCGTGAGCAGCTAGCAGCGTCGCCGCTCACCAAACCCGACTTGCTGAGCGCCAAACGCGGCGCCTTCGCGTCCATACGACCGACCCGACAGCTCAGCTACGGCGTTTGCGGCCGGCTTCAGGGCGCCAGGCTTGGAGGTCCTTCTCGGTGAGCCCCAGGGAGCGGGATTCGGACTCTACGAAGCGTTCGAAGTATTGGCCCATGCGTTCGTTGCCGAAGTTGGGGTCGGGGGTGTTGTGCCATTGGAGGAGCCAGGGGGTGAGCTCGTTCAGGCCGGCTAGTAGAGGCGTGAGGCGGTCGGCGTCCCAGCCCTCCTCCGTCTTCCTTTGGAGGTAGAGGCCGGCTAGGGCTCGGGCGCGTTGGAGGTGGTCCCAGCCGGCCCAGCCGAGGACTGGCGACGGGTCGTCGTCGCGTTCGGCTCCCGGGTAGCTGATGAAGCGCTCCTTGGGGACGTCGAGTTTGCCGCGGAGGCGCCAGTATTCGGGGCGGCGGTAGTCGCCTGAGCCGTATTTGGGAGGGACTGGGATGGCGCCCACCGACTCGCCGGCGTCTTCGCGGCGCTGTAGCTCCCACGTCGACTGCCACGCGGCGTGCTTTTCCAGGCCGGAGTCCTTGAAGCGCTCGGCGGCGAGGTCGGGGACCGATTGCTCGGCCAGAAGCGTCGTCAGCAAGCCGCTGAGGTCCACGCCCGCGCCCAGACGGGTGTGCAGCGCGGTGACCGCCGGGTCGGCCACTACCCGCATCGCCAGCTCGCGCACGCTGATGGGAGCTGCAAGATCTCGGGCGGTGGCTTCTACGAGGTCCAACAACACGGTGGTCTCGGCCCCACGGGTGTCGGACCACGCCGCGGGGTCGGACCAGCGGCGCTTGTAGGTGGGGGTCTCGATGAGGGCGAGGGCTGGCGATTTCGCGATGGCCTGAAGCCGCGCCTCGGTCTGGCGGCGCGCTCGCGGGTCGGGGATGAGCGCGGTGTCGGTGATGGGGTTTCGGCCGTGGCGTACGAACCACTCGTCGGTCAGGCCGGCCTCGCGCGCGAGGATGACCTCGAAGGCGCGGTGGGCGGGGTCCAGCGGCGGCACGTCTTCGGGTGGGAGCGCTTCGTAGTCGTCGATGAGGCCGTAGGCCGCGTAGCAGGCCCAGTCGAGCTCTTCCTGGAGTCCCACCATTTGGTGGTAGCGGGTGAGCCGGCGGGTTCGCCAGGCGCTCATCGAAGCTTCCAGCGCATCTGCTCCGGACGCCGCTCCCGTTCGGATGGCGGATTCGGCAGAATCAGCCGACTGCTCAAGTGATAGCGCATCGTTCGCCGCCGCCAATCCAATGACCGCCTCGACGCGCTCGCCCGGCAAGGGAAATGCCAGCAGCTTTGTGCCATCGCGCTGATAGCGATCCATCCACGGGTCGGGCTGTATGCCACGACCTATCCCGCTGCCCGACTTGCATTGGAACACTTGCTTCGCCCAGAAGTCGGCCGTCGAGCTGTTCAGGTAGCCGAGGAGGGCGAGGTGGTCCTCCTCGGTGGCGTCGGGGGG
>CAZNZH010000869.1:991-2558 GCA_964577445.1 uncultured Myxococcales bacterium | reverse complement strand
GCCCGCTTGTTGAGCTTCGTCGGCGGCGACGACACCCCCCCAGCCGAGCTGCTCGCCTGGGCCGAGGTCTTTCCCCCGCTCGCGCCCGCCGCCTGGCGCGGCTACGCGCTGAGCGCGAGCTTCACCACCGCGCTCGAGCAAGCCCGCGACCGCCACCGCCTGCTGGTCCTCGAGGGCCCCGCCCGCGCCGGCGCCCGCCTCATCGTGCGCCAGCTCTTCGCCCCCCGCCGCCTCCCCATCCTCCAGCTCGACCTCGCCGGCGTCACGCGCGACCCCGACGACCCCGCGCTCTTCGCCGACGACGCCCGCCTGCTGCGCTCGATCCTCCGCGAAGCCCGCCTCCTCCAAGCCACCATCGTCCTGACCGGCGTCGAGAGCCTCGACAAGCTCACCGCCCGCCACGCGCGCCGGCTGACCTCGCTACTGCGCGCCGAAGTCGGCCCCGTCGTCTTCATCTGCGCGGGCGCGCTCCCCCTGGCCTTCGTGCGGGGCGTCGTCTCCCCGCTCGGGCCTCACCACGTCCGCCTCACCGCGCCCGACGGCCCCGAGCGCGCGACCATGTGGGCCCACCTGCTGCGCCTGCCCGCGACCGACCCCGCGGTGCGCGATCTCGCCCCCTACCCGCTCGGCCCCGAGGACATGGAGCTCGCCCGCTCGATGCACCGCAGCACCGGCGAGCCCCTCGGCGCCGTCTGCCTCCGCCTCACGACCACGCACCTGTCCGGCCTCGCCGAGCGCGTCCAGGTCGACCTCACCTGGTCCGACGTCATCTTGGCCCCCGCCATCCGCGAACAGATCGAGGAGATCCAGACCCTCGGCCTTCACCAAGACCGCCTGATGCGCTCCTGGGGCCTCGGCCGCCTCACCTCCGGGCGCGGCATCAAGCTCCTCTTCTCCGGCCCCTCGGGCACCGGGAAGACCCTGATCTGCGGCCTCCTCGCCAAGGATCTCGGGCGCGAGCTCTATCGAATCGACCTGTCCTCAGTGGTCTCCAAGTACATCGGCGAGACCGAAAAGCAGCTCGCGCGCCTCTTCGACGAGGCCGCCGACGCTGGCGTCGCCTTGCTCTTCGACGAAGCGGACAGCCTCTTCGCCTCGCGCTCGACCCAGGTGCGCTCGTCCAACGACCGCTACGCCAACCAGGGCGTGGACTTCCTCCTGCAGCGCCTGGACACCTTCGACGGGCTGGTCATCTTGACCACCAACCTCGCCGACGCCATCGACACGGCGTTCACGCGGCGACTCAACTACGAGATCCGCTTCGAGATCCCAGGCGAAGCCGAGCGGATCGGCCTGTGGCGTGTCCACCTGCCGCCCGAGCTGCCGCTTCAGGCCGGCGCCGACATCGACACCCTGGCCCGGACCTACGAGCTGACCGGCGGCCAGATCCGCAAAGCGGTGCTGCGCGCCGCCGTCCTGGCCGTGCGCCGAGGCGCCGGTGCTGTCGCCTCCGAGGACCTCGAGGAGGCCGTCCGCGCCGAGTACGTCCGCCGCGGCAAGCTCCCGCCCCCACGCATCTGGCCCGCCCTCAAGCCCGCTTCCGCCGCCGTCGCCGCGAACCGCGACG
>CAZNZH010000869.1:0-981 GCA_964577445.1 uncultured Myxococcales bacterium | reverse complement strand
GACTAGAGCGCGTCGAGCGCCTGCTGGGCCACGCGCCGCACCGACTCGTCCGCGTCGTCGGCCGCGACCCCCTTGAGGATCTCGGCCAAGTCCGGCGGATTCAGGCGCACGAGCTGACTCGGCACCTCGCGCCGCACCAGCATCACGTCGTCATCCAGCCGCGCGACCAGCTCGGCCCGCAGGTCGATGGTGCTCTCGCCCACGCGCTGGCCGTCGAAAGGCAGAAATCCCAGCAGCCACCGCACTCCGTTGAGCCGCTGACCCACCACCGGGCCCACCAGCGCCTTGCGAAACGCCGGATACGCGGAGGCGTCGCCGGCCTCTGCGAGATAGAGCGCGGCCTTGTACGGCTCGTCGAAGGGCGTCTCGAGCTTGGCCAGCTCGCGCAGCAGGTCCATGCCCTCCGCCTCGCCGCGGAGCACCAGCGCCATCGCGGCCTCGATGCGGACGATCGCCTCCGGTGCCGACCGCGCGGTCTCGCGGAGCGCCGCCGTCAGCCGCGCGTCGGCGGCGGCGTCCTGGGCGCGACACCGGCCGGCCACATACGCCGCCGCCTCGGCCTTCGCGAGGTCGTCGCTGCCGAGCTGGCTCAGGATGTGGCGGGTGGTGACGACGATCTCGGCGTCCTCATCACCGCCGATCTGCACCTGCCCCTGTGTGAGAATCTGAGCGCGCCCGCGCAGAAAGGACTGCGAGCGCTCCAAGTCCGGACCGGTGAGCGCGGCGCCGCCCGGGGCGTGCAGGTCAGGCAGACAGACGATTCCAGCGGTTTCCATGGCTTTGTTCCCCTCGGTGGGCGCGCCCTGAGATGGTGGGGCCGGCGGTGCGTTCACGGCCGGCTGGGCACGTTCAGCGCCGCTGCGTGACGAACAACCCAGCAGCGCCGCCGCCAGCGCGAGCGCCGCGAGGGCGTGGTGACGGCCGCCCCTACGGTGTGCCACTGCCGCTTGCGGCTTCGCACGACCCCCATCAACGCCGCCG
>CAZNZH010000868.1:0-2558 GCA_964577445.1 uncultured Myxococcales bacterium | reverse complement strand
GAACCCGTCGGCGACGTCGAGGTTTCCGCGCAGCACCAGCGTGTGGCCGTCTGGAGTAATGGCCGGCAACTGCCGGTTTTTCCGCAGCGCCTGCAAGAACGTGCGCGCTCGCCGGGCGCGCCGGCCGTAGACCAGCTCTTCGTCCTGGCTGGGGTGGACGATGACCTCGCCCTCGCCGCCGTCGACGATGATGCTCTCGCCGTTGCCGACGTGCTCGGTGAGGTTCCCGACGCCGACAACCGCAGGAATACCCAATGAATGCGCGATGATAGCCGTGTGGCTCGTGCCGGTGCCCTCCTCCAGCGCGAAGCCGGCGACCGGCAGCCGCGCCAAGCTGAGCGCGTCGGCCGGCGAGAGCGAGGCCGCCACCACAACCTGCCCCGCGCGCACCCTCATGGTAGCGCCAGCGCCGGCGGCCTCGCCCTGGAGCGCGCGCATCAGCAGCTCGGCGACGTGCTGAATATCGCTGACGCGCTCGCGGAAAAACGGGTCCTCCATGCGCGCGAAGATGTCGCGGATGTGCAGCACCGTCTCGTGGATGGCCCACTCGGCGTTCAGGCACTGGCTGCGGATCCGCTGCTCCGCCTCGCCCAGCAGCATCTGGTCGCGCAGCATCACCTTGTGGGCGTTCAGCACGCCGTGGTGCTCGCCCCCCGCCATGTCCGAGTCGTTCAGGTTGCGCTGCAGGTCATCGATCTGTCGCTCCGCCACCAACACCGCCTCGCGCAGCCGCGCGATCTCGGCCTCCAGAAGCCCCCTCGGCAGGTGCACCCGCTCGAGCTGCACCTCTTCCCGATCCAGACGCGCGGCGATCCCCAGCACGATGCCCGGCGAGACGCCCACGCCCCGCAACACCATGCCCAGGTTCTGGTTGAGCTGTGTCACCATCACTCGCCGAAGCCGCGTTCGATGACCTGCACCACGGCCGCGAGCGCCGCAGCGGCGTCTTCGCCCGAGACCATGACGCGGATCTCTGAGCCCTTGGCCGCCGTCAGGAGTAGCAGGTTCATCACGCTCTTCCCGTTGGCCTGAACGCCGCGATGCTCGAGCGTGACGTCGGCATGAAAGCGCCCAGCCTCCCGCGCGAGCATGGTCGCCGCGCGGACGTGCAGCCCCTTCGAGTTGCCGATTGTGACCGTCCTCTCGAGCGTGCTCATGCTCCCCGTCCCTGTCTCGCTTGCGCCCGCCCTCGCCCCGATCTCTCCCGACGGGACAGCCTATCTTTCGATGTCTCGATGAGCCACCGTCGCTTCGATCCCGCGCGTCGCCAGCCGCCCGCGCAGCGCCTCTGCCATCGCCACCGAGCGGTGATGCCCCCCGGTGCAGCCCACCGCGACCGTCAGGCTGCTCTGGCCCTCCTCGCGCGACAGCGGCACCACCTCCGCCACGACCCCCTCGAGCCGCTCGAGCAGATCTTTGGCCGCGTCCTGCGTCATCACATAGGCCGCCACCTCGGGATCGGTGCCCCGCAGCGCTCGCAGCGCGTCGACGAAGTACGGGTTGTCGAGGAAGCGCACGTCGAACACCCAGCTCGCCTCGGCGGGCAACCCGAAGCGGAACCCGAAGCTCATCAGGTGCAGCGTCATCGCGTGGTCGCTCGTCCCCGCGAACATCGCCTGGACCTGCTTTTTCAAATCGTGAACGTTTCGGCCGGTCGTGTCGATCACGTCCGAGGCGTGATGGCGCAGCGGTCGCAACCACACGCGCTCGCGTTCGATCGCCACGCCCAGCGTCTCGGCCGAGGCGGTCCCCATCAGCGGGTGGCGCCGGCGCGTCTCCTTGAAGCGATTGATGACCCAGGTGTCATCGCAGTCGAGGAAGAGGATGCGCATGTTGCGCCCGGCGCTGCGCAGCGCCTCGAGATCGGCGTTCAGCGTCGGAAAATGCGACGCCTCGCGCACGTCCATCACCACCGCGACGCGCTCGATGGACGGGTTGTCCTCGGCGAGCCGCAGGAAGGTCTCCAGCAGCGGCGAGGGGAGGTTGTCGATGCAAAACCAGCCGACGTCCTCGAGCGCCCGCAAGGCGGTCGTCTTTCCCGAGCCCGAAAGGCCGCTGATGATGACCAGTTCGACCGATCGCGGGCTCGTCATAGAGGAAATTCCGTCCGGGCGGGACCGGGTAGGGGGGCCGTGTCGTTCGCCGGGAGGCCCGGGTGTAGCCGCCACAAAGCCCGCAGGACTTCGTGGCGGCCCGTCGCTCGCGGAGTCTAGCCGACGGGGAGGTCAGCCGATAAGTTCGGGCACCGAACCCTGGTGACCTTTGTGGTGCTTGCGCTTGGTCTTGTCGCGTCGGAGCTGGCGGTCCAGCTTGTCCACGGCCAGGTCGATGGCCTCGTACATGTCCTCCCGCGTCTCGCTGCACACGAAGGTGTGGCTGTTCGCGGTCACGGAGAACTCCACGGTCATGTGCCGCTTCTCGACCGAGAAGGTCGCGTGGATGGCGAGCTCGTGGTCCTCGTAGCGCGACAGACGCTGGAGCTTGTCCAGCGTGTGGTTCTTGAGGGCCTCGGTGGAGTCCATGTGGCGGAAGGTGAAGCTGGTCTTCATGTGTGCTCC
>CAZNZH010000867.1:0-2559 GCA_964577445.1 uncultured Myxococcales bacterium | reverse complement strand
GTAGTCTTCCGCCGTGAAGCTCACGATCAAGAAGATGAGGATGATCGTGAACATGTCCAGCAGCGGCGTGAGCATCAGCGCTGGCGGCTTGGACCTCTTGAGGGCGCGCGGGGTCACGGGCCCTCACGGTCGGGCGCGTCGGGCGCGCCGGCTGGGGGCTCGCGGCCATCTTCGGCGCCGGGCGGGGCCTCCGGTAGCAGCCCGAGATCCACGTCCGGGACGGGTTCGGCGGGCGGCGGGGTGGCGAGCTGCGCGAGCACGGCCACGGGGAAGAGGTTGTCGACCGCACCGGCCTGGGTGGTGCGCTCCCGCACCGCGTCGATGATCTCGACCAGCATCTGCACCCCGACGCTGTCTTCGGGGAGGATGAACGCCGTCTCGCTGGCGGGGTAGCGGGCCTTCAGCGCCGCCAGGGCCGCCTGAAGCCCCGCGAGGTCGGCCTCCCCCGCCTTGGCCGGGAGCTCAGCACCCAGCGCGCGCAGGCCGTCCTCGTCGGCGTCGCCCCCGCCGCTGACGCTGAGGGTCAGGCCGCCGTCCGCGCGGATGACCAGGTTGACCGTGACCGCGGCCGGATCCTCATCGGAGCTGGGCTGGACGACCTGCTGCGGCGTCGAGGTCGGGATGACGGCGACCTGATAAAACGCCGCCGCGGACAGCAGAAACGGGATGAGGACGATGAAGAGGTTCATGACCGGGATCATGTTGAGCTCTTCGACCTCGGCGAGGGTCCGCTGGTAGGCGTCGAACATCCGTCTCAGGGCTCGTATGCGCGGACGACGTCCTCATCGGGGACCGCGCCGGTGAGCGCGACCAGCGTGGCGGTGGCGCCGCCTTCCAGCGAGAGCAGGATCGCCTCCGAGCGGCGGGCGACGATGTGGTGGCAGACCAGCAGCAGCACCGCGACGACGATGCCGAAGGCCGTGGTATACATCGCGGTGGAGATGCCGGAGGCGAGCGCGTCTTGGCGTTCGGTCGCCGTGGCGGCGGCGACGGACGTGAACGCCGTCATCAGGCCGATGATGGTGCCGAGCAGTCCGACGAGGGTGGCCAGGTTGGCCAGCAGCGCGAGGATGCCGATGCGCTTTTGGAGGTCCGGCAGCGCGTCGAGCAGCTCTTTTTCCATGGCGCGCTCGATCTCTTTCTCGCGGCGATTGGCGCGCAGGACCCCGGCGCGCACGACCTGGACCAGCGGGTGGCGGGTCGGCACGTTGCAGGCGGCGATGGCCTGCGAATAGCGGCGAGCGCGCACATGGTCCAGGACGATATCGAGGAAGGCGCGGGTGGCCAGGCGGCGATTGACGAAGAGATCGAGCGAGCGTTCGAAGAAGATGCCGAGCCCGAACACGGAGATCCCGAGGATCACCCACATCATGAACCCGCCATCGTCCATGAGCTGCACGATGACACCCATACGCCGCGCCCCTCCGAGACCGTTCACCGCACCCGCGCCACATCCTAGCCGCACGGTGACTGGATGCACAACGGGTGCCGGTGGCCGCAGCGTAAGCGGGTCCGAGGCGCGAGCGCAGGAAGGGCAGGTCGCCGCGCGTAGGAGCCTGTTCCGACATGCGACGACCTGCCACCGACTGAACACGGCGCGCTGCAACAGGGCCAGGTGAGCCGACGAGTCGCGAGCCGCCCCCGTGTGGGCTCGCGACCGCCGGCCACTCTCAATCCCGTCGCGGCTTTCGCCGTCGGAAAAGGCTACGTGCCCCCACGTTTCCATTCCCTCTCAGTTGGCAGGGAACGTGTGCAATCGTCATGCCAAACCAGGGCCATGGCATAACTTGCTGAAATTATTCACGCGGTGATCCGGTGCGCCGCAAAGGGGTTACGCTGCGCGGAAGCCACCACCGTGGCCCGATGGGACGACACCAAGATAACATCTTGATTTAACTAAAGAATTTTAATGTGCCGTTCCGCGGCACCAAGGTGGCAAACTTTGCGCACTGACATCCTCGCGGCGGCGCCCGGCCCCACCCAGGCGGGCTCCGCGTGCCCCACGGGCAGCGATGGCGCCGTTCGTCTCTGTCTTTCGGCGCCCTCGGCCGGCAATGCTCGCCAGCGCCGGGTTCGCGTCTGTATGCTCCCGCCGGGTTGCGCCCTGACGGGCAGCCTGAGTCAGCCCGGAGCACGCCACATGTACCGATTCAGCCCGCTCGTTGTCGCCGCAGCACTCGCGCTGGCCAGCGCCGCCTGTGGCGGATCCGAAGACGCGACCCGCGACGCCGAGAGCCTCTCGCGGTCAGATCTCGGCTCGGACGCAGACGCTGGCGGCGACGTTGGCGCCGACGCCGACCTCGCCTCCAACCCAGACACGCCCGAGATCCTCGACGCCGACGCCGAGCCGGGCCCCGACGCCGCGGCCGACGCCGATGTGCCTGCCCGCGCCTACCGATTCCGCGGCATCGGCGGCATCTCCATGGGCGCGATGGCCGCCAACATCGCGCTGCGAAACCCCGACAGCTTCGACATCGTGGGCGCGCTGGGCGGCTACATCGACCACGGGTCTCCGTATACTTCTGAAGTAGATGCCAATAGAAACCTGGCCTTCTTTGC
>CAZNZH010000866.1:0-2560 GCA_964577445.1 uncultured Myxococcales bacterium | reverse complement strand
TCCTGCCGCACCGCGTTGTGGTGGATGACGATGCGTTCGAGCTTCGGCCCGTTGGCGCCGGGCTTGTAGCTGCCGGGCTGGGTCAGCAGGTATTCGGTGTGGGCGAAGGGGCAGATGGCCATGGCGCGGTCCCCGCAGGCAGGTCGCGCCGGAGTATGCGGCAGGCGCGACCGATCCGGAGCCGTGCCGATCGCCGCTTGCGCGGATGTGATGCGTCCGACACCGACGCGCGGATGTCCACGCCCCCTGGATTCATTGGCGGTTATGGGCATTGCATTGCCGCTGGGACTCCCTCTCCGGTGGAACGGAGGGGTTTCGAACGGTTCACGGCCAATGCTCCACTCCCGCTGCTTGCCGGGCGGATTCACGCGTCCGGGGGGTTCACGCTCTCCGGCGATCATGCTCTAAGGCCTGTGGGGATTCATCGTGAGTGTATGACGGCGGCGGCGAGATATATCATGGCGGAGAAGCTGTGGTCTGTCTTGTCGGCGCGCATGGCGATGCGCTTGAACTCCTTGAGCTTGCAGAAGAAGTTCTCGATGAGGTGGCGCTACTTGTAGAGTTCGCGGTCTAGCGGCAGAGGCTTTGTGCGCCGCGGGTGCTGCGAGATGACGATCTTGGCGCCGCGGGCATTGAGATCGGCAATGATCCGGTCGCTGTCGAAGGCCTTGTCAGCGATGAGGCCACCGAATTCAACGCCATCCAGAAGAGGCTCGACACCCACTGTGTCGAAGCGATGGCCCGGTAGAAGTTGGAAGCGAACGAGATTGCCGAGCGCGTCGGTGAGCGCGAGAATCTTGGCCGTCATGCCGCCTTTGGAGCGGCCTATGGCCTGACGCTGAGCCCCTGGAGCGGCCTATGGCCTGACGCTGAGCCCCCCTTTTGCGCCTTGGCCGCCGGGGCGATGAACCTTGACGATCGTGGCATCGACCATGGCGTATTCCAAGTCGGGCTCGTCTGAACAGGCCGCGAAAAGCTTCGCGAAGACATCGGCCTTGCGCCAGTCGCTGAAGCGTCGGAACGGGTAGTATCCGTGGAGGTGGTGGAAATTCCTGGCTGGGCCGGGGTGTAGCTCCGGGGTGGCCATCGGCTCGGGCGGTCTAGGGTGGAGTTGCGAAGCTCCCACCCCCTGACCAGCCGAGGGACCGATGACCGAGGAGAGACTGCCACTCCAGGAACTCCTGGCGAAGGCCGGAGACGGCGACTTCCTGCGCTCCGTCGCCGAGGCGGTGCTGCGGCTGCTGATGGAGGCCGATGTGGAAGGCCTGATCGGCGCGGGCCGCTACGAGCGCAGCGGCGAACGGCTGAACTGGCGCAACGGCTATCGGGACCGCACGCTCGACACCCGGCTCGGGCCGATGCAGCTGCGCATCCCGAAGCTGCGGCAGGGCTCCTACTTCCCGCCCTTCCTGGAGCCCCGGAAGACCTCGGAGAAGGCGCTGGTGGCCGTGATCCAGGAGGCGTGGATCGGCGGCGTCTCCACCCGGCGCGTGGACGACCTGGTGCAGGCCATGGGCCTGACCGGCATCTCGAGGTCCACCGTCTCGAAGCTGTGCAAGGCGCGCGTAGCGCGGTCAGCGTCCGCGGTCGCGTAGCGACCGCAGCGTGCGACGAGCGGGTCTCGGCCTTCCTCGACCGGCCGCTGTCGGGCGACTGGCCCTACCTGTGGCTGGACGCCACCTACCTGCGCCAGCGCGAGGGCGGGCGGGTGGTGCCGGTCGCGGCGATAATCGCCGTGGCCTGCGACGCCGAAGGGCGGCGGCAGATCGTCGGCCTGCACATCGGGCCGTCCGAGGCGGAGACCTTCTGGGCCGCCTTCCTCAAGAGCCTGGTCAGGCGCGGCCTGCGCGGCGTGAAGCTCGTCGTCTCGGACGGCCCATGAGGGACTGAAGGGGGCGATCGCCCGCGTCCTCGGCGCCGCCTGGCAGCGCTGCCGCGTGCATTGGATGCGGAACGCGCTCGCCCATGTGCCGAGGGCGCACAGCTCCATGGCCGCTGCGGCGCTCCGCCAGGCCTTTCTCCAGGCCGACCAGGAGAGCGCCCGCCAGACCTGGCGCCATGTCGCCGACCAGCTCCGCCCCAGATGGCCGAAGCTCGGCGCGCTCATGGACGAGAGCGAGGACGATGTCCTCGCCTACATGGCCTTCCCGGCCGCGCACCGGACCAAGCTGCACTCCGTCAACACGCTGGAGCGGCTGAACAAGGAGGTGAAGCGCCGTGCCGATGTCGTCGGCATCTTTCCCTCTGAAGCCTCCATCATCCGCCTCATCGGCGCCGTGCTGCTCGAGGCCAATGACGAGTGGCAGCTCCAGCACCGCTACATGGGCGTCGAGGCCATGGCCGACCTGTTGAGCCCCAACCCCACCAATGAGACACTGCAACTTCCACCCAGGGCCGCCTGAGCCGTGGCCACCTCAGCTACACCCCAAATCTCCACCACGTTGACGGACGTGACCCCGAGCGACAGCAGCGCACGCTTCTGATTCGCCTTCTCGTGTTGGCGACTGGACGCCTCGAAAAACCCTTGGCACGGAGCGGTGCGGACTGATTCGCTGCCGCT
>CAZNZH010000865.1:0-2567 GCA_964577445.1 uncultured Myxococcales bacterium | reverse complement strand
CACGGGGCCGGGGGGGGTCCCCGGGGGGGGGGGGGGGGCGCGGGGGCCGCGGGCCCGGGGGGCGCCCTGGGCGTCGGGCTGGGGGGGCGGCGGGGGGGTGGGGGCGACGGGGCGGCCGAGCGCCAGCCAGGCGGCGAGGCCGGCCAGGGCGGCGACGGCGGCGATGGGGAAGAGCGGCCGGGCGGTACGCCAGGTGAGCACGAGCCAGGCGAGGGTCACCAGCGCCAGCAGCGAGGGAAAACCCATGGGATCGGCCGGTGCGGCGCTGAGCTCGCGCCACAGGGCGAGGGCGCGGGGGGAGGGCTGCTCCATGCGGGTGGCGACGTCGGCGAGGGCCATGGCCTCCAAGGGGCGGCGGGCGTCGCGGGCGGCCAGGGCGGCGTCGACCCAGGCCTCGGGGTCGCCGTGGGTCGAGCGGAGGCGGGCCCGGGCCGCGCTCAGGTCCAGGTCGGGCTTGGCGGGCAGCGGGGGCGGCGGGGGCTGGGACGCTGCGGCGTCTCGGGCGGCGCGCTGGGCGAGCCGGGCGGCCAGGACCTTGGCGCGGGCGGCCTCGTCGGTCTTGGGGCGCGCGCCGGCCTCTGTCAGCGGGCGCGCGCTGGCGCCGACCTCGACCCAGGGCAGCGTGACCTTCACCGCGTCGGCGGCGCGGGCGAGGCGGTCGGCGGCGAGGCCGTCGGGGACCTCGAGCGCCCCGTGCGCCGTGGTCACGCCGGCGCCCTCGTGGCGCAAAATGAGCTGATAGATCCTGTCTGTTTTGGGGTCGCGCAGGCTGAAGGTCACCTCGCCGCCCGCGATCCGCGTGGGGCCGGGAGCGAGGCCCGCGGCGTCGGACAGGGCGCTGGCGAGCTGGCGCACCGAGGGCTCAGCGCCCGGCCCCAGGGCCCAGTCCGCCCGCGCCGGCCACGCCGACAGGCCGAGCAGCAGCAGCGCCAGACCCGCCCCTGTGGCGCGCCGCAAAGCTACGCCCGCCGGCGCCGCGCGTGGATGAGCGAGAAGACCAGCAGCGCCGCCAGCACGCCGCCGACCACCCAGGGCCACGGGTCGCGCTGGGCGACGGCGGGCTGTGGCGGCTCGGCGGGGGCCACCGCGCCTGGGATCGCCTCGCCGTGGGTCAGGCGCGGGTGCTCCCACTCGCTCTCACACTTCGGGCGGCCGTCGGCGATGCAGGCCGCGAGGTCTCTGAGCATGCGGTCGACGCGCAGCTCCTTGTCGGGGTTGGAGAGGGTCACGCCCTCCGGGTTGACCCGGTAGCGCTTCAGATCCTCAAGGGCCTGCTGGCGATTCGTGTCGCGCAAGATCTCGGCGCGGCAGTAGAAGACGTCGGGGTCGGGCAGGGGGCGCTCGGCCGCCTCGTTGAGCCGCGCCAGGGCCTCGTCGACCTTGCCGAGGTTGAAGTCGTTCATGGCGCGGTAGATGTGAAAGCGGCTCTGGTGGCCGACCTGCGCCTCGATGGGGATCAGGAGCGCGTTCGACTCCTCGAAGCGGTTTTCGTAGTGGGCGATGATGCCGAGGAGGAACTGGGCGAGCACGTCCTTGGGGTCGGCGTCGAGCTTGGCCTGAAGTGCCAGGCGGTAGCTCTCGCGCCACGCGATGTCGCGCAGCATCGAGCTGAGCAGGACGCGCATGACGCCCTCCTGGTCGGGGTGGCGGCGGGCGACGGCCTCGAGGATGGGCACGGCCTTTCGGTACTGGCCGTCGGCGTTGAAGATCGACGCGGCGAGGCTTTGGAGCTGGTCGTCTTCGGGGAAGCGCGCGACGGCTTGGTCGGCCAGCGTGGCGGCGTCTTTGATGCGGTGCGCGTCCAAGAGCCGGTGCAGCTCGGACTCCCAGGCCCTGGCGCAGTCGGGCGCCCGCTCACGGACCGCGCTCGCGTACTCGAGCGCCTGGGCGTGCAGGCCCAGCTTCGCCAAGATCGCGGCCGAGGCGACGCGCTCGCACGCCGCCTGCCCGGTCGCGTCGCCAAGGGCCGCCTCGAGGTCCAGCGCGGTCTGGCCGCGAATCGCGGCCGCGGCCATGAGCTGGGCGGGGTCGAGATCGGTCAGGCGCGCCAGGGTGGCCTCGGCGCGCTCCGGCGAGCCGGCGAGGCGCCACGCGGTCGCGATCTGTAGCGCGGTGCCTGACTGCACGTCGTCGGGGAGGCCGGCGAGCACCGCCCGCGCGGCCTCGACCTCGCCCAGCGCGATCTTGTAGAGCGCCACGTCGATCTGCTCGTGGACCGCGGCCTGGCGCTTCGGGTCGTTTGCCCCAGGCGTCCCAGCGCCCGGCGCTTCGTCGGCCAGCTCGGCCCAGGTGACCTCTCGCCCGGTCGCGCGCAGCCGCGCCATCACCGCGTCGGCGGCCTCCGTCTTCTCAGTCGCCGCCTCGCGGATCACGGCGAACCCGGCCGCCCGCGGCGCGTCGTCCGGGGCGTCGTCCGGGTGCACCAGGGTCAGGGTCGCCTCGATCTCGCCGCCTCGGGACGCGGTGACGCGCGCCTTGTCCTTGTCGATGGCGACCTGAAGCGCGTAGCCGTCCGGCGCGGGCCCCTCGAGCTGCAGGATGCGGATCAGCTCGCCCTCGGCGGTCGG
>CAZNZH010000864.1:0-2567 GCA_964577445.1 uncultured Myxococcales bacterium | reverse complement strand
AGCTCCCTGCCGCTCCGCGCACCGGCCCATCATCTTCGCCCATGGGCTCTTGGCGGCGGGGGACACCTGGGCGCCTCACATCATGCGCTTGGTGGCCAATGGCTACTGCGAAGACGAGCTCTACCGCCTGGATTGGAACACCCTGGCCGGCGACACCGCCGAGGCGGCCGAGGCCCTCGACGCGCTCGTGGACCGCGCGAGGTCGGTCACCGGGAAGGCGGAGGTCGACCTCGTGGGCCACTCCGCGGGCGGTGGGCTCGGCTACGCCTATCTCGCAGACGCAGCATACGCGGTGAAGGTCGCCCACTACGCCCATGTGGCGAGCGGCCTGAAGACGGCGCCCGCGGGTCCGGTGGGGGCGACGCCGACGTTGAACCTGTGGTCGCAGGCGGACGCCATCGTCAAGGACAAGGGCGACATCCCGGGCGCGACCAACGTCACCTTGGCCGGCGCCGACCACTATCAGGCTGCCACCAGCCCCGAGTCCTTCGTCGCGCTCTACCGATTCTTCAACGAGGGCGCCGCGCCCGCGACCACGGAGATCGTGGCCGCCGAGCCCATCTTGGTCTCGGGGAAGGTGCTGGCCCTGGGCGAGAACACCCCGGCGTCGACGGCGACCGTCACGGTCTATGAGGTGAACCCGGCCACCGGCGCGCGCGCGGGCGAGCCGGTGGCGGTGAAGGGCGCGGACTCCGACGGCCACTACGGGCCGATCGTGGTCCGCGGCGGCGTCCCCCACGAGCTCGTGGTCACGGGCGCGACCGAGAGCGGGCTGCCCATCCACTACTACCGCGAGCCCTTCGTCCGCTCGAACCCCGCGGTCTATCTGCGCACCCTCCCAGCCGCGGACAGCCTGGCCGGGACGCTCATCTCCGACGTGCCCTTCGACGACCCGAACCAGAGCGTCGTCGTCGTCTTCACGGCCTCGCAGGCGACCATCTACGGCCGAGATACCCTGGAGATACAAGGGCTTAACCTCGCCACCGAGGCGCTGGCCGCGGCGGCTCGCACCGCCATCGCTTGGTTTATCTATGACTCGGACAACGACGGGGCGACCAGCGGTGACGCCATCGCGCTCTTCACGGTGTTCCCGTTTCTCAACGGGGTGGACGCGTGGTTCGAGCCGGGCGGGCCGCCGCTGAGCATCACGTTTCAAGGGCGCACGCTGGTGGTCCCGGCGTGGCGGGCCGGCGTGGACGGTCCGGTGGTCGCCACCTTCGACTGACCGGCGTAGCGCCGCGGCCGGCGCCACCCGCCCGGTCAGGGTGTCGAGCGCCGGGGCGGGTCGGGCGACTCGACGAGGTAGACGCCGACGTCGAGGGTGGGCGCGGCCGGGTACATGGGGAAGGTGCCGGCGGCGAGGTTGGGGATGTCGGCGCGGGCGAAGGGCGTCAGCCGGTGGGCGGCGGCGAAGCGCTGGCAGACCTCCAGGCGGCCGGGTGCGGGCGGCGGGGCGGCGTCGGGGTGGCGCTCGGCCATGTAGCAGCGGGTTCCCAAGATGGCGACCGCGGGGCCTGGGCAGCGCTGGCGGCGAGCGCTCAGCTCGTCGAGGCCGGTGACCGGGTGGCCGGCGAAGAGGTAGCGCGGGAAGTGGCGCGGGGTCTTGCCCGGGGGCGGTGGGTCGCCGGAGGACACGGTGGCGACGCAGCTCCCCGGGTGCTGTCGGGCGAGGGCGAGGGCGCTGCGGATGAGGGTCTCCTCGGCGTCGGCGTTGCCGGTGGCGAGGATGGCCGGGGCGCGGGCGAGGCTCGAGGCGGCCACGGCGATGGCCAGCAGCCAGGTGAGCGCCGGCCAGCGGTGGAGCCGCGCCGCGCCCAGGCCGATGAGGGGGAGCAGGAGGCAGAGCGCTGGCAGGTGGACGCGCGGGATGCTGATGCGGGGCAGGTCGACGGCGGTCATGGCGAGCCAGGCGACCGCGGCGAGGGCGAGCAGCGCGGCGGTCGCGAGGCGGCGGCGCGAGGAGGCGAAGGCGGCGGCGAGCCAGACGAGGCAGGCGGCTGGGAGCCAGGGGCCATCAAAGAAGATGTTGCGCTCGACCAGCACGCCGGGGATGCGCTCGAGGCTGGCGCGGGGGCCGGCGATGCCTGTCTCGGCGAGCTGGTGGGCGGCGCTGGACGCCAGCCAGGCGAGGTGGGGGAGCAGCGCTGTGGCGAGCGCTGACGCGCACAGGAGCAGGGTGGTGGGGCGGAAGCGGCCGGGCGCGGAGGTGCCGAGGAGGAGCGCGGCGGCGGCGAATGGCAGGGCGGCGACGACCTCGGGCCGGCAGGTGGCGGCCCAGGCGAGCAGGGGCAGGGCGAGCAGCGGGCCCGCCGGAGAGCGCGGGCGGGGCTCGGCGGCCAGGGCGGCGAGGGCGGCGATGAGCAGGAAGGTCGTGCCTGTCTGGATGCCCTCGGCGGAGTGGTCACGCCAGAAGACGGGGAGCGCGGCGAAGAGGAGGGCGGCCGTCGCGGTGGCGACGCGGGATCGGCCGGAGAGCCGGAAGGTCACGAAGGTCAGGGGCAACAAGGTCAGGGCGCCGAGCACCGCGCACACGGTGACGGCCGCGGCGATCCTCAACGCGCGGGGCG
>CAZNZH010000863.1:0-2571 GCA_964577445.1 uncultured Myxococcales bacterium | reverse complement strand
GACCAGCGAGGAGGAGCAGGAGCGCGGGCGGGAGGCCATCGCCAAGGCGACGGGGCGGATCCGCGACGGGATCGTCGAGGCGCGCGCGCTGCTGGAGGACCTGCACGGGCTGGCGAAGCTGGGCGAGGACGCCTCTGACGCGCAGCGAGCCGCGCTGGCGGAGCTGGCGGGGCGGCTCGACGAGGAGGCCCGGGAGGCGGCGCGGGCGCGGCGGACGGTGGAGATCGCGCGGCTCGACGAGATCATCGCGTCCTACGACGCGACGCTGGAGGTCGACGGGCTGCCCAGCGACGTGCGCGACGTGGTGGCCGGCGAGCGGACGGCGGCGCGGGCGCGGCGGGCGCGACTTTTGGGTGAGGCGGCGACGGACTTCGGGGGCATCCTGACCCGGGCCGACGTGGCGCGGCTTGAGGAGCTGACCGCCGAGGTGCGGGCGGTCACGCGGCGCAAGATCCGGGCGGCGGGCCTCTTGCGGGCGACGACGCGGCTCATCGACGTGGCCCTGGGCTTGGTCTTCAAGCTGGCGACGTGACGCGGCGATGCAGCGCCTGAAACGGCAGCGCGACGATTCACGGCGGTGTTTGACGATCCCCACGCGCCTCCAACCGTGGTAGACAGCGGCCCGAAACCGGAGGCGAGCCCCATGACCGAAGCGAAGAAGCTCAACCGCGTCAGCTCCCGCATCACCGAACCGCGCTCCCAAGGCGCGTCCCAGGCGATGCTCTACGGCACCGGCCTGACGCCCGCCGACATGGCCAAGGCCCAGGTGGGCATCGCCTCCATGTGGTACGAGGGCAACACGTGCAACATGCACCTCAACGACCTGGCCGCCCAGGTGAAGGCCGGCGTTCAGGACGCTGACCTGGTGGGGCTGCGCTTCAACACCATCGGCGTGTCGGACGGCATCTCCATGGGCACCGACGGGATGAGCTTCTCGCTCCAGTCGCGCGACCTGATCGCCGACTCCATCGAGACCGTGATGAGCGCGCACTGGTACGACGCGTGCGTGGCCATCCCCGGCTGCGACAAGAACATGCCGGGCTGCCTCATCGCGATGGGGCGGCTGGACCGGCCGTCGCTGATGGTCTACGGCGGCACGATTCAGCCCGGGCATCTCGCCGGCCGGCCCCTGGACGTGGTGAGCGCCTTTCAGAGCTACGGCGAGTTCATCGCCGGGCGCATCACCGCAGAAGAGCAGCAGGCGATCGTGCGAAAGAGCTGCCCGGGCGCGGGGGCCTGCGGCGGCATGTACACGGCCAACACCATGGCCAGCGCCATCGAGGCCATGGGGATGAGCCTGCCGGGGAGCTCCTCGACGCCGGCCACCGATCCGGGGAAGGCGGCGGAGTGCCGGGCGGCGGGGGCGGCGATTCGGCGGCTGCTGGAGCTGGATCTGCGGCCGCGGCAGATCATGACGCGGGCAGCCTTCGACAACGCGCTGGTCGTCGTGATGGCGCTGGGCGGCTCGACCAACGCGGTGCTGCACCTCATCGCGATGGCGCACTCGGTCGGGCTGACGCTGACCCTGGACGACGTGCAGAAGGTCAGCGACCGCGTGCCGCTGCTGGCCGACATGAAGCCCAGCGGGCGCCACGTGATGGCGGATCTGCACGCGGTGGGGGGCATGCCGGCGCTGATGCGGACGCTTTTGGACGGGGGGCTCTTGGACGGCTCGTGCATCACGGTCACCGGGAAGACCGTCGCCGAGAACCTCGCCGACGTGGCACCCCTGACCGCTGAGCAGGACGTCATCCGGCCGCTGTCGAGGCCGCTGAAGCCCCAGGCGCACATCCAGATCCTGCGCGGGAGCCTCGCGCCGGAGGGCAGCGTCGCGAAGATCACCGGCAAGGAGGGCCTGCGCTTCTCGGGCCCCGCGCGCGTGTTCAACCGCGAGGAGGCGATGCTGGCGGCGCTCGAGCAGAAGAAGATCCACAAGGGCGACGTGGTCATCATCCGCTACGAGGGGCCGAAGGGCGGGCCGGGGATGCCGGAGATGCTGACGCCGACAAGCGCCTTGATGGGCGCGGGGCTGGGCGGCGACGTGGCGCTGCTGACCGACGGGCGCTTCTCGGGCGGCTCGCACGGCTTCATCGTCGGACACATCGCCCCCGAGGCGCAGGAGGGCGGGCCGGTGGCGCTGGTCGAGGACGGCGATCTGGTGACCGTCGACGCGACGACCAACCGCATCGACGTGGCCATCGACGAGGCGACCCTGGCTCGGCGCCGGGCGGCCTGGACGGCGCCTCCGCTCGAGGCGACCCGCGGCACGCTGGCGAAGTATATCCGGCTGGTGGGGTCGGCCTCTGAGGGCTGCGTGACGGACGGTTGATTTGGGGCGCGCGGCGAAGTGATCGCGTCAGCGACAAACCGACCGCGACTCTGGTACGTCTCGGGGCTACCGCACCGCGAATCAGGCACCGGGAATCCGCCCGGGCGCCGCCTCGTTTCGCCAGCAAGCACCTGATGAATCGACGAATCCCAGCCTCGCTCGTGCTGGCCGCCTGCGCCTCGCTCGCGCTGGCTTGTGGCACCACGCGCTCATCGGCCGGCGACCGCGGGCACGGGCCCGGG
>CAZNZH010000862.1:0-2588 GCA_964577445.1 uncultured Myxococcales bacterium | reverse complement strand
ACCGCTGAGGCATCGGTTTCGTCGAGGTGAACAGCGTCCCCCATCCGGATGATCCCGGGGCGGATGACGGTCCCGAAGACCCCCGCGCGGACACCCGCGCGCAGCGCCTCCTTGAGCCCCGGCCTGACCTCGTTCATCCGACCGCAGGGGGTGCACTCGTCGACGATCTCCAGCAGCGTCCCGCCCACGGCGATCCGCCGCCCGACCGCGTTGGCGAGGTCGAAGCCCCTCACGACGATCTGCCCGCGTCGCAAGCGCGGGTCGAGGCGAACACCCAGCGCCTCACAGGCGGCGTCCCAGCCCTCCTCACTCAGGAGCACGACGTGGCGCCGGGCCCCTCGCTTGCGGTCCCCAACGACCCCGTCTTCGGTGACCGTGATCGCGTCGTGCGCAGTAGAGACCCCGCGCGGCACCGCGATCGTGAACAGGCCGGTGACCTTGCCGCCATGAGTAACCATCTTGCCCACGATACCCCCAGTCGCCGCGAAGCCGTACCGAAATAGCCACCTGACGCCTGCCCGCCCCTTCGCCGCACCGAATGCGCAGGGACTCCGACGTCATGGGCGTGTTGTCGGCTCTCAAGAAATGAACCGTCAATCCTCCCCACCATCTCCGCGCCTTGGTGCCTTGGATGTTCAGGGAGTGGAACCAGCGACGTCTTTTCAGGGGCTTACGCGCGGAGGGCGCTTGCCGAGCGCAGAGGAACGACGCGCGGAAGTCCCTGAAAAGATGTGAGCCAGCCAGGCGACGGGGGAAGATGGGGACACCTTCTCAGATCATCTCCCGACTCTTCACCCGCAGATAGCGGTTGACCAACGCGGGCGACACCTGCTCGGGCGACGCCTCCACGCACAAGACCCCGGCGCGGCCCAGGCGCAGGAGCACGCGCTCGCGGTCTTGGCTCAGGCTGTCGGCGATGAGCGCGCGGTGGACCGCGTCGAGGTCGACGGGCGGCGCGGCGATGAGGGCCTCGAGGCTCGAGTCGGTCAGCGCGACGAAAATAAGCAGGTGGCGCCTCGCCAATCGGTCGAGGTTTTGGACCATCAGCTCGACCGCTACGGCGTCGGCGAACTCGGTGAGCACGACGATGAGCGAGCGGCGCTGTAGCCGCGTCGCCAGCTCGGTCAGGCCCAAGGTGAAGTTGGTCTCAGCGCTCGTGTAGTCGAGGCCGCCGGCCGCGTGCAGCACCGACTGAAAGGCGCGGCGGCCGCTGCCGGGGGCGAGCCACGCGCGGGGGCGCTCGTCGAAGGCGAAAAACCCCACGCGGTCGCCGGACTCGAGGCCGACCCAGGCCAGGGAGAGTGCCGCGTGGATCGCGTGGTCCAGGCGCGCCAGGCCGGCGGTCGGCTCGCCCATGAGGCGGCCGGTGTCCACCGCGATGACGACCTGGTGGTTTCGCTCGGCGCGGTGGCGGCGGCTGAGCAGGCGGGCGTGGCGGGCCGAGGCTTTCCAGTCGATGGAGCGGCGGTCGAGGCCGGGCACGAACTCGACGAGGCGGTCGAACTCGGAGCCGTCGCCCAAGAAACGCTCGACCCGGGCGCCGGCGCGGGGGGCCAGCTCGGTGGCCAGGCCGCTCGCGACGTCGCGGACCCGCGCGAGGTCGGGCACGGCGCGGGCCGAGACGCCCAGGGCGCGGCGGTGGCTGCGGCAGACCAGGCCGAGCGGCCCCTGCCAGCGCAGCCACAGCGCGTCGACGCTGGCGGGGCCTCGGCGGCGCGGGCGCAGCGTGAGCTCGAGCGCCAGCCGGCCGTCGAGCAGCGTCGCGTGGACGACCGGCGCGCGGTCGAAGTGTGAAGAGAGCGCCAGCCCGAGATCCATCGCTAAAGAGCGCACGGTGGGGGCGAGGAGCTCGAGGTCTGCGCGGGCGGCCACGCCGATGGGCAAGACGTCTGGGAGCGTGATGGTAGCTGAGAGATCGCGGGCTCGGGGGCAGAGCGCGGCGTCGACGCCGATGAACGCGGCGAAGGCGAGCCAGAACGCGGCCCACAGCGCCCACAAGGGCGGCGCGAGCAGCACCGGGGCCAAGGCCAGCACCAGGCCCAGCAGGGCGAGGCGCAGCGCGCGCGTGGAGGGGTGCAGCATCAGCGCGGGGCGGGCACGGCGGCCAGGATGCGGTCGAGGACGGCGTCGTGGGTGAGGCCCTCGACCTCCGCACCCGGTGACAGCACGATGCGGTGGCGTAAAGTCGAATGATATAGAGCCTTTACGTCGTCGGGGAGGACGTAGTCGCGGCCGCGCAGGGCGGAGAGCGCGCGGGCGGCGCCGGAGAGCATGGTGGCGGCGCGGGGGGAGGCGCCGTGCATGATCGCCTGCTGCTCGCGGGTGCCGCGGACGAGGTCCACGATGTAGTCGGCCACCTCGTCGGAGAGGCGCTGGCTGGCGACGAGCGCGCGGGCGGCGCTGAGCAGGTCTGACGACGCGAGAGGCTCGATGTCGAAGGCGCTCAGGGCAGGCATCGACGTCCCCATGCCGTGCAGGCGCACGATGCGGCGCTCCTCGTCGCGGGACGGGTAGCCCACCTGGATCTTGAAGAGGAAGCGGTCGAGCTGGGCCTCGGGGAGCGGGTAGGTGCCCTCCTGCTCGATGGG
>CAZNZH010000861.1:0-2589 GCA_964577445.1 uncultured Myxococcales bacterium | reverse complement strand
CATCCATCCACCATGAAAATGACTTCCTTGCCCGCCGCCTTCAGCATCCCCCAGAACTCCTCGTAGCGCGGGAAGATATATTTCCGCATCCAGGCGGGGCTGCACACAGGGCCGGTAGAGAGGACGATGTCGTCGTGGCAGATTACGAAGTTGACGGGCAATCGCGCAAAAGATCGGAAGACGCGGCGGTTGATCTCGGCGAACTCCTCCATGATGCGGTCGAATTCCGGCTCCAGGCAGATCGAAAGGAAATTCTCGTAGCCGAAGACCAGCATGGGAAACGGGAAGCGCGCGAGCTGTTGCATCGGGGCCTGCATCCAGACCGCCTGGGGGATGGTCTCGCAGTGGGGCGGCACCGACGGCGGGTCGTTGGTGTAGGCGCTGAACCCGTAGTCGACCGCGATGGGCAAGGCGCCGTGGATCGCCGCGGTGGCGCGCAGCCGGTGGCCGCCCGCGGAGTGACCGAAGGCGCCTACCCGTTCAGGATCCACGAAGCTCAGCGCGTGGAGGATCGAGATCTTGGTGAGGGTCTCGAGCACCATCAGGCCCAAGAGCGGCGTCTGGGTGTCCTCGGTCAGCAGCAGCGCCGTCTGCTCTTCGTAAGACAAAAAGCTGCGCGTCGCGGACGCGAAGACCACGTAGCCGCGCTCGGCGAGCTCACGGCCGCCGAACTCGATGAGCCACTGGTGGATGCCGCCCGCTGAGGGGTCGGGCTGCTGGGGCAAAAAGCGCAGGTCCGGGAGGTCGTGGCCGTGCTCCATGACGATGGCCGGCCCAGGGGAGTCGACGGGGTCGACCGGGCGGGCGAGCACGCCGTCCATCGCGCCGAGCAGCTCGTGGGTCCAGACGATGTCGGCCCACTCGAAGCGGCGCACCTTGCCGTCGACGGCCCGCGTCTCGCGCTGCCAGGGGCCGATGGCGAAGCGCACCGGGCGGGATGCGAGCTCGGCGAGGGGGAGCTCAAGCCCCAGCGCGGCGATGAGGTGCGAGCGCAGGGACGCGAAATCCGACGGGTTGGGGGTGGGCGCTGGGGGGTGCGATTCCTCATATATCATCTGCTCAATTTGCGCTTTCCACGGCAAGGGGCCGGTCTGGCGCGCGTGGGAGACGGCGAAGCTCCGGTAGCCAGCCGTCAACGGGTGCAGGTCGAAGACGGGCGCGGGCGAGAAGGCGCCGGCCCAGATGACGTCGCTCCGGGTCGCCGCGTCCACAACCAGCGTCGCGTCTTCGATGGCCACCGGGAGCGCCTGTGTGGCGGCCAGCGGGGTCGGAGGCGCCGCGGAGCAGGCCGGAAACCACACCTCGATCGGGGTGAGGTCAGCGCTGGGTTCCTTTTCCGCCATGACCGCCAGCAGCTTCGGCATCGTCTGGCAGTAGACCGGGCCCGGTGTGGGCGCTGTGTCCGCGTCGCCCGGACCGTCGTGCACCGCCTCAGTGTCCTGGGCGACGTCGGCGTCGGGCTGGATCTCGGCGTCGGGCTGCATCTCGGCGTCAGGTTCGACGTCGGCCTGGATCTCGACGTCGGGTTCGACGTCGGCCTGGACCTCGGCGTCGGCGTCTGCCCGGGTCTCTGCGCCCGCGTCGAGCTCCATCGCGTCGGCGGCGTCGGCCTCGGGCCCGGCCTCGGCGGCGTCGCTGCCGTCCCCGGGCCTGACGTCCACGGTGGCCGTCCCGCCGTCGCCCTCGCGGACAGCGCCGCCGTCGCAGGCCAGCGCCCACGGGCACGCCAGCAACGCCAGCGCGCTGAGCGCCCATCGCCACCGCCCCGAGGCTCCCGGCCTACGTCCCATCGCCGCACCCCGGCCAAGTCACGAAACCCTCGCGCGCGGCACGCCGACGGACGTGTCGCGCGAGCCGGGGTCGGGCCCCGGACGATACCTGAGTCGCCCCATCGGCGGGAGGCGGATTTCTCACGGCCCGCGGCGGGTCCTGGCCCGGCTCGCGCGCTTCGTGGTAGGCGGGCGGTCGCTCGCTGCGCCGGAGTCCTCGATGCACCGCCCCCTCCCGCCCCTGCTGGCAGGCCTCGCGGCCCTCGCCGCCGCCCTCCCCTGCGCGCCCACGGCCGCCGCTGAGCCGCTCGCAGGCGCCTATGCCCGCTGGCTGAGCCGCGCGACCATCGGCGCCGAAGCGCTCACCCGCGAGCACCCCACCTGGGACGGTCGCGGCGTGGTCATCGCGGTGCTCGACACCGGCGTCGACCCTAGCGTGGCGGGGCTGCGCACCACCAGCGATGGCCAGCCCAAGGTCATCGACATCCGCGACTTCTCGGGCGAGGGCGAGGTGCGGCTCTGGCGCGCGCACCGGGGCGAGGAGGGCGGGGTCGCCGTGTTGCGCACAGAGGACGGGTATGTGCGCGGCCTCGCCGGCCTCGCCCCCACCGATCCCCGCGGGGGCTTCTGGCTTGGGTTCCTGGATGAATCACGGCTCACCCGCTCGTCGGTGCGAGATCTGGACCAGAACGGGCGCACCGACGACCGCTTCGCCGTGCTGGTCGCGCGCACCCAGAGCGGCGAAGGGCCGGTCGCGTGGGTCGACACCGACGGCGACGGCGACCTGTCGGGCGAGGAGCCGCGCAAGAGCTACGCCGAC
>CAZNZH010000860.1:0-2591 GCA_964577445.1 uncultured Myxococcales bacterium | reverse complement strand
GCCCCCGCCGATCCGCACTGGCCCGATCGCGACCGCTTCGTGCTGTCGGCCGGCCACGGCTCGATGCTGCTCTACGGGCTGCTGCATCTCGCGGGGTTCGACCTGCCGCTCGATGAGCTGCGGCGCTTTCGCCAGTTGGGCTCGAAGACGCCGGGCCACCCGGAGCGCGGGCTGACGCCGGGCGTTGAGACCACCACGGGGCCGCTGGGGCAGGGGCTCGCCAACGCGGTTGGGATGGCCATGGCCGCCGAGTACCTGGGCGCGCTCTTCAACCGGCCGGGCTTTCCCGTCGTCGACCACGGCGTCTTCGGCATCTGCTCGGACGGCGATCTGCAGGAGGGCATCTCGCATGAGGCCGCCAGCCTCGCGGGGCACTTCGGCCTCGGCCGCATCGTGTTCCTCTACGACGACAACAGCATCAGCATCGAGGGCTCGACCGAGCTGAGCTTCACCGAAGACACGACCAAGCGCTTCGAGGCCTACGGGTGGCAGGTGCTGTCGGTGGACGGCCACGACCAGCGCGCCACCGCCGAGGCCATCGCCCAGGCCGTCGCGTGCACCGACCGTCCGTCGCTCATCCGCTGTAAGACCTACATCGGCCACGGCAGCCCCAATAAGCAGGGCTCCGAGTCCTCGCACGGCTCGCCTTTGGGCGCCGCCGAGACCAAGCTCACCAAGGAGGCCCTGGGCTGGCCGCTTCAGCCGACCTTCCTCGTGCCCGACGAGGTGCGCGCCGCGTTTGAGCCGCTGCGGCAGCGCGGCGCGGCCAAGCGGGCGGGCTGGGAGGCGATGATGGCGCGCTATCGCGAGGCGTTCCCTGAGCTCTTCGCGACCTGGACCTGTCTGCACACCGGCGACGGGCTGCCCGCCGACATGGAGCAGCACCTGCCCACCTTCGAGGGCGTGGGCAGCCAGGCCACCCGGGCGTCGTCGGGCGCGGTGCTGGCCGCGTTGGCGCCGGTGCTGCCGACGCTCTGGGGCGGATCGGCCGACCTCGCGGGCTCCAACAACACGATGATCAAGGGGCAGCCGTCCTTTCAGAAGGGCGAGCGCGGCGGGCGGAACCTGCACTACGGCGTCCGCGAGCACGGGATGGCCGCGGCGATGAACGGGATGGCGCTCCACGGCGGGGTCATCCCTTACGGCGGCACGTTTCTGACCTTCACCGATTATATGCGGCCCTCGATGCGCTTGGCGGCGCTGATGCACCAGCGGGCGATCTACGTGCTGACCCACGACAGCATCTTCTTGGGCGAGGACGGGCCGACCCACCAGTCGGTCGAGCACGCCATGGCGCTGCGGCTCATCCCCGGTCTCGACGTGATGCGGCCGGCGGACGGGCGCGAGACGGCCGCCGCCTGGGCCGCCGCGCTGCGCCGGAGCGACGGGCCGACGGGGCTGCTCTTGACGCGCCAGGGGCTGCCGCAGCTCGAGGGGACCAAAGACGCCATGGATGGCGTGGCCAAGGGCGCCTATGTGGTGGTGGGGGCCGACGTCGCTGACCCCGAGATTATCCTCATCGGGACCGGCTCCGAGCTTCATCTGTGCACCGAGGCCGCGGAGGTGCTCGCGTCCGAAGGGCGCCGGGTGCGCGTGGTCTCGATGCCGTGCGCTGAGCGTTTTTTGCGCCAGGATCCGTCGTGGCGGGACGCGGTGCTGCCGCCGAGCTGCGAGGCGCGGCTCAGCGTCGAGGCGGGGCGGACCTTCGGCTGGGAGCGCTTCGTGGGCGACGGCGGCGCCAGCGTCGGCATCGACACCTTCGGGGAGAGCGCGCCGGCGGAGGACCTCGCGGAGCATTTCGGCATCACGACCGCCAACGTGCTCGCCAAGGCGCGCGTGCTGCTGGCTGCTTCGTGACGAAAGCGGGGCCTGTGATAGGGTCCCCGGCCATGAACACGCACCGTGATCTCAGTCGCGCGCAGATCCTCGGGCTGGTCTTGGTGGCCTCGCTCGCGCTGGCGGCGCCACCGGCCGTGGCCGCGGACGGCACGCCGACCACTGTCCTGTTTCTGAACACCATGCCGGCCTCCAACGCCGCCGCGCTCTATCGGCGGGTGCTCGGCACGCCCCCGGGCACGCGGGTCGTGGCCGGGACCGACGGAAAGACGCTGGTGGTGCGCGACAGCACCGCGCGCTTGGGGCACTTTCAGCGGCTGCTCGAGACCTTGGACACGCCGGGTCGTTCGGCGCTGCACATCTACGTGCGGCCGGTCGTCCACCGCCCGCCCAGCGAGCTGGCTGGGCTGATCCGCGAGGCGCTGGAGCCTGCCGGCAGCAAGGATCTGGCGCTGCTCCCCGACGACACCCTGCGGGTGCTGGTGGTCCGCGCGCTGCCGTCGGATTACAAGCGCATCGACCGGCTGGCGCGGATGCTGGACGCGCCCGGGGTCCAGCGACAGCGGCGGGTCCCGCCCATGCCGGAGCACGATCGATGAGATCTTCGCTGGGTGTTTCGCCCCGTGGGCGAGCCGCGCGGGGGGTGCTCGCCGCGCTCGTCGTCACGTCGCTGGCGGGGTGCGGCGGGGTGAAGACCGCCACGCGCGCGGAGCCGAACCACACCGCGGTCGAGTCGTTTCTGGTCGAGCTGACCG
>CAZNZH010000859.1:0-2605 GCA_964577445.1 uncultured Myxococcales bacterium | reverse complement strand
GACGCATGCGCGAGGCGATCGCCGCCCGCGCCACAAGACGCGCCCTGATAGGAGCGGCCGCGGGGCGAGCCCTCCCGCCCCGCCGCCCGGCTGCGAAGGACAGCGGGCGCCGGGAACCGACGGGGGAGGCCCTCGCCGGCCGATTGCAGGTTGCAAGCGCTTCGTTGCGAGGTTAGATGCCGTGTATGGCCTGCCCCGTGTGCCACCTGTCGCTGATCGACGACGCGCGATTCTGCTGGGAGTGCGGGGCCCCGCAGCCGGACGCTCACGGACCGGCGGCGCGGCTTGAGCACGCCTCGGTGATCTGCGTGCACCTCGTGGTGGGCGGTGACGCCGCCCCGGCTCCGGGCGCCGCCGGGAGCGATGAGCAGGTCGGGGAGCTGGTGGAGGCGCTGGTCGAGCTCTTCGTGGAGCGCGGCGCGGAGCGTGTGCTACCGGACGTCGAGGTGGCCGACGGTGCGTTCATCCTCTTGCGTCCGAACAAGGCCCTGCCCCAAGACGTGCTCGAAGCCGCGATGATGGCTGCCGTGCGCGCCAGGGCGCTGGTCCGCGAGCAGGCAGGCCGCGCCTGGGCGGAGGCGGGCATACCGATCGAGCTGCGGGTCGGCATCAGCTCCGGCCTCGTGTGCGTCTCGGGGGCCGGCCCGGTGAGCGGTCGCGGGCTGCCGTTTTCCATGGCGGCGCGCCTCGCCGGCAGCGCGGGCCCCGACGACATCCTGCTCGACGAGGCGACGACGGCCTTCGTCGGCGCGCAGGTGGCGGTCATCGCCGAGGACCCCCTCTACAGCGCGAACGGCTCGCTCACCATCCCGGTCTGGCGCCTGGACGTCGAGGCGCTTGCGGTCACGGCGCCGCCGCCGCAGCTCGTGGGCGACCGCTCCAGCCGGCAGCTCATCGGCCGGGACACGGAGGTCGCCGAGATCCGGCGGCAGTTTCGCGGCATGATGCAGGACGGCCAGCCGCGGCGCGTGCTGGTCGCGGGACCTCCGGGCAGCGGCCGCACGCGCATCATCCGCGAGGTGGTCGATCTGCTGCGCGGCACCCACACCGACCTTCGGGTCGCGGAGGTCTCGCTGCACGGCCGCGACGTGCCCGGGGCTCCTTTCGGTGTGCTCGGCGGGCTGGTGTCCTCGGTGCTGCGCCTGGAGCTGGGCATCGACGAGGAGGAGCGCCAGCGGCGGCTGGACCTCGAGTTGGACGCGCTGTCGGCGACGTCGCCGGAGCTGGGTGACCGGTTCTTGCGGGCGCGGCTTGGCCAGCTCGCGGCGCTGGCCACGGGCGCCGAGGGGATCCCGAGCGACCCGGAGCACGCGAGCGTGTCCGCCTACGCGGCGACGCTGTCTCTGCTGGCCGCGCTGTCGGCCCAGAGGCCGCTGCTCGTGGTGGCCGAAAACGTCGCCGACGGGACCCCCGACCAGCAGCAGGCCCTGTTGCGCCTCACCGATGGGCTTCGCGACCGCTGCGCGATGCTGCTGATGAGCAGCCCCGAGCCGGGCGAGGGCGAGCCGTCGTGGCCGCCGGGCGACGCGATCGACCACGTCATCCACTTGGGCCCGCTCTCGCCGGAGGCGGGCCGCGTGCTCCTCGACCAGGTCCTCGGCCGCCGCGACGCCCTCCCGCGTGAGGTCGCCGACGCGATCGTGGCCCACACCGGTGGGATGCCGCTCTTCATCGAGGAGGCCGTCAGCTCGCTCATCGAGGTCGGCCTCTTGGTAGAGGTCCCAAGCACCGGGGCGTGGCGGCTCGCCAATGGCACGCTGCCGGCTGGGTTTCCGACGAGCCTCAGCGGGCTGATGCAGGCTCGGCTCGACCAGATGCCGGAGATGGAGGCCGAGGTGCTGCGCGCCGCGTCCGTCGTGGGTGAGCACTTCTGGAGCGGGCTCATCGCCGAGCTCGGGGAGCCCCAAGCTGCGCTGCAGCTTCGGCGGCTTCAGGAGCGCGGCATCATCGCGCGGGACTACTCCGACCCCCTGGCCGGCCAGTCGGGCTTCGTCTTCACCCACCGCGCCGCGCGAGCCATCGTGCGCGCCGAGGTCGCCGAGTCCCGGGCGCGCTTGGTGCACACCCAGGTCGCGCGGTGGCTGGCGCGCAACGCGGGCGAGCAGTTTCACCCGTGGTTGGCCGTGATCGCCTGGCACTTCGCGGGCGCGGGCGAGGAGGCGCGGGCAGCCTCATACCACCTGGAGGCGGGCCGGTGGGCGCGCTCGCGCGGCGACCTGGGGCAGGCGCTCGACCAGTTCGAGCGCGCGCACCGCATGGCGCCCAACGAGGACGCGCGGATGGAGGCGGCGCTGGACCTCGCGGAGGCGCACGTCATGAGCGGGCGGCACGGCGAGGCGCAGGAGGCGCTGGGCGAGCTGCTGGCGTGGGCGACCGCTCGCCGCGACCTCCGGGCGATGGCCAAGTGCGTCGTGCTGACCGCGCGGGCGGCCAATGGGCTCGGGCGTCCCGAGGATGTGGACGCGCTGCGCGACCGGGCCACGCCGCTGGCCGATGCGCTCGGGTCGTCGCCGATGCAGGCGGCGCTGCTGCTCGAGATGGCGAAGGCGGCGAGGCGGCAGGGGCGCACCGATGTCGCGCTGGCCAAGGCGAGCGCCGCGCTCGG
>CAZNZH010000858.1:0-2606 GCA_964577445.1 uncultured Myxococcales bacterium | reverse complement strand
GGTCTCTTGATCACGGTCGCGGAGAATCTGGGCGCGAGCCTCGAGGCGAGGCCCAAGCTCCTGCTCAGCGACCAGGGAACACCGAAGCCGGAGGAAAGGCCGTGAGCGAACGACACGAGGTGCTCATCCTCGGGGGCGGGACCGGGGGCATCACCGTCGCCGCGCAGCTTATGAATCAGCACGCGGCTCCGAAGGTGACGATCGTCGACCCTTCGGCGACCCACGACTATCAGCCGATCTGGACGCTCGTGGGCGCGGGCGTGTTTCCACGGGAGATGTCCAGGCGATCGATGGCCGATCTGATCCCGCGCGGGGTCACTTGGGTGCAGGATCGCGTCGTGGCGATCGAGCCGGAGAAAAACGAGGTCCGCACCGAAGGCGGCAAGACCCTGAGCTACGAGCAGCTAGTCGTCGCGGCCGGGATTCAACTCGACTGGGACGCGGTGAAGGGCCTGCCCGAAGCCATCGGCAAAGGCGGGGTCTGCAGCAACTACGGGTACGACAAGGTGGGGTACACCTGGAAGACGATTCAGGCGTTTGAGCGAGGCAACGCCGTCTTCACCTTCCCCGCGACGCCGATCAAGTGTGCGGGTGCACCGCAGAAGATCATGTACCTGGCGGAGGAGACGTTCCGGCGTCGCGGCATCCGCGACCGGGCCAACGTGATCTATGCTTCGGCCACCGCGGGCATCTTCGGCGTTCCCAAGTATGCCGCGGCGCTTGACGAGGTCATCGCCGATCGCAAGATCCAGACCCAGTACGCAAAGAACCTGGTGGAGGTGCGACCGCAGAGCCGCGAGGCGGTGTTCGAGGACGTGAGCGGCGGCGAAGGCCTGGTGATCAAGTACGACATGATGCACGTCACGCCGCCACAGAGCGCACCGGACTTCATCAAGAAGAGCGCGATCGCGGGCGCTGGTGGCTGGGTTGCGGTCGATAAACACACCCTTCAGCACACGAAGTTCCCGAATGTGTTCTCGCTCGGCGACTGCAGCAGCCTGCCGTGCTCCAAGACAGGCGCCGCCATACGCAAGCAGGCACCGGCGCTGGTCGAGAACCTGATCGCCTTCCGCGCCCAGCGGCCGCTCACGGGCCATTACGACGGCTACGCGTCCTGTCCACTGGTGACCGGTTACGGAAAAGTCATCCTCGCCGAGTTCGGGTACGACGGGGTCATCATGGAGACATTTCCGTTCGACCAAGCCAAGGAGCGCTACAGCATGTACGCGCTCAAGGCCCACGCGCTCCCGAGCATGTACTGGCACGGAATGCTGCAAGGGCGAGGCTAGGACACCAGGCGCCCTGACGCCTGCGCTCCGGGGTCGCTATCTCGAAGCCGCCAGAGCCGCGGGCGTGCCCGTCTGCAATGGGCCGGGGCAGAACGTGGGCGCCGTCGCCGAGGCAGCGCTGAGGGTGATGCTCGCGCGGACGCGACCGATGCCCTCTACGCGCGCGACGACGTCGTAGCCCTGCCCCACACCGCCGGCTCCACCGAGGAGGCGTCCGCGCGCCTGGTCGCCGTCGCGGCCGAGAGCCTTCGCCGCCTCAGCCGCGGCGAAGGCCTCCTGCATCGCGTTGTTCAGGCGGGCGTCAGGATTGATGATCTCGCGCAATTTTGCCATCCTGCTCGTTGCGCGGCGCTGGTCTCGACCACGCCTGCGCGGAACTTTTGACCGGCGCCCTGCCCACGACCCACCGCCCGGGAGCACCCCATGACCAGCAACAGCTTCGGCACCCGCGCTCGCCTTGAGGTCGACGGCACCAGCTACGAGTTCCACCGGCTGGATCGCATCGATGGCGCACGACGGCTGCCCTACAGCCTTAAGGTGCTGCTTGAAAACCTGCTGCGCAACGAGGACGGCCACCTGGTCACCACGGCGCAGATCGAGGCCCTGGCCGGTTGGCAGCCCGACGACGTGCACCCTCAGGAGATCCAGTTCACCCCGGCGCGTGTGCTGATGCAGGACTTCACGGGTGTCCCAGGCATCGTCGACCTGGTGGCGATGCGCGACGCGATCACCGATCTGGGGGGCGACGCACAACGCATCAACCCCCTGATCCCGACCGAGCTGGTCATCGACCACTCCGTCATCGCCGACGTCTTCGGTCGGCCCGACGCGTTCGCCATCAACGCGGCGCTGGAGTTCGGGCGCAATGCCGAGCGCTACCAGTTGCTGCGCTGGGGCCAGCAGGCCTTCGCGGACTTCCAGGTGGTGCCGCCGGATACGGGCATCTGCCATCAGGTCAACCTCGAGTATCTGGCCCGCGTGGTCTTCACCCGCGACGGGCCCGACGGTCCGCTGGCCTACCCCGACACGCTGGTGGGGACCGACTCGCACACGCCGATGGTCAACGGGCTGGGCGTGCTGGGTTGGGGCGTCGGTGGCATCGAGGCCGAGGCGGCGATGCTCGGCCAGCCGATGAGTATGCTGCTGCCGCAGGTGGTCGGCCTCAAGCTCACCGGCGAGTTCAAGCCCGGTATCACCGCCACCGACCTGGTGCTCACCGTCGCCGAGCTGCTGCGCCGCACCGGCGTGGTCGGCAAGTTCGTCGAGTTCTACGGCCCGGGCGTGGCTCGGGTGCCGCTGGCCAATCGCGCCACGCTG
>CAZNZH010000857.1:0-2607 GCA_964577445.1 uncultured Myxococcales bacterium | reverse complement strand
GCCTCCAGCGCCTCCGGCAGCGCCTCCAGCGCCTCCGGCAGCGCCCCCGCCTCCTCCGCCACCAGCGCCGCCGGCCGCGCCTCCGCCCGCGTCCTGGCGTCATCGTCGACCGCCACCGCCACCCGCGGCCGCCCGGCCGCCGCCGCCGCGTCAAACGTCGCCGCATCCAGCCGCGCCGCCATCTCGCGCGCATCAAAGGGTGCGACCAGCAGGTCCTGCACGCCCGCCGCCAGCGCCTGCCTCCGCACCTCCGGCCGCACCGGCTCCGCGCTGGCCGTCACCAGCACCACCCCGCGCCGCGCCAGCGCCGGCGCCATCTCGCACGCCTCCGCCAGGTCACCGCCCGCCCGCAGCAGCACCACATCCGCCGGCGCCCACTCCAGCGAGTTCCACGCGTCCTGCGCCGACGCCACGACGGTGGGCTCCATCCCCTCCGCGCGGAGATGCTGCGCCATCAGCTCACCGCGCCCCTGGGTCCCATCGATCACCAGCACACGCAGCGCCACCGCAGCCCGGCCGCCCCCGCGCGTCTCCATCCCCACCGCCATCTCTATGCCTCGCTCACGCTCGTGTCGCGCCTTTTGGAACCTTGTGTCACCCGGACCCGTGTGCTAGCTTTCCCGCGCTGAATGGTCGTTCATTCAGGCTCATCGGCTCCTGGAGGCTCACCCCGTTGGCTCCGCCCGACAAGCGCCGGAAGATCCTTGATGCCGCCGTCAGCGTGTTCGCGCGCAACGGCTACTACAGCAGCAAGGTGTCCGACATCGCACGGGAAGCCGGTGTGGCCGATGGCACCATCTATCTGTACTTCAAGAACAAGGAAGACCTGCTCATACAGGTCTTCCTCGACACGATGGACTCAATCCTTGAGCGACAAGAGCAGACCCTGGCCGGGATGACGGACCCGACCGAGCGCCTCCGCGCCTTCATCACCACTCACTACGACCTCGTCGCGTCGAGCCCAGCGCTCGCCGAGGTCGTCACCGTCGAGCTCCGTCAGTCGAGCAAGTTCATGCGCTCCACCGACATGAAGCCCTTCGGCAAGTACCTCGCCATCATCGCCCGCATCGTGCAGGAAGGTCAGGACGCGGGCGTGTTCGCCTCCAACGTCCAACCGCGCCGCGTGGCCCGCGCGCTCTTCGGCGTGCTCGACGAGTTCGCCCTCGAGTGGGCGATGGCCGAGCAGCCCGCCCCGCTCGCCGAGATGGCAGACGAAACCACGCAGATCTTCCTCGAAGGACTGCGCGCTCGCCCCAGCGCCCGCTATGGGCGCTAAACCTCAGTAATCCCCGGCCTCCCAAAGGGGCCTTGAAACGCACGAGCTCAGGAGGATGGTGTGAAGATTCTGGTAGCCGCCAAACGGGTCATCGACCCCGACGCGCGGATTAAGCTACTCCCCAACGGAAGCGGTGTGGACACCCAGTCCGTCGAGTACAAGGTCAATCCCTTCTGCGAGAACGCCATCGAAGGGGCGCTCGCGCTGAAGGAGGAGCACGACGCCGAGGTCATCATCGTCAGCATCGGCCCCGACGACGTGACGCCGACCATCCGCTCCGGCCTCGCCATGGGCGCCGATCGCGGCATCCGCGTCGAGATGGAGGACGCCGCGCTCGACAGCGACCTCGCCGCGCGCATCATCGTCGCCGTCGCCAAGCACGAAGGCGACATCGACATCATCCTCCTCGGCAAGCAGGCCGTCGACGGCGACAACAACCAGGTCGGCCAGCTCGTCGCCCAGTACCTCGACCTCCCCCAGGCCTGCTTCGCCTCCGAGGTCAGCGTCTCCGGCACCACCGCCACCGTCACCCGCGAAGTCGACGGCGGCCTTGAGACCCTCTCGGTGCCGCTCCCCGCGGTCATCACCGCCGACCTTCGCCTCAACGAGCCCCGCTACGCGTCGCTCCCCGGCATCATGAAGGCCAAGCGCAAGCCCATCGACGAGCTCAGCCTCGCCGATCTCGGCATCACCGACACCGCGCTCAAGGTCGAGCTGGTTCGCCTCGAAGAGCCGCCCGCCCGTCAGGCCGGCGTCATGGTCGAGACCGTCGATCAGCTCGTGGACAAGCTCGTCAACGTCGCCAAGGTACTCTAGGAGGTATCGATTATGGCCCGCATCCTCGTCATCGCCGATCATCACGACGGCGACCTCAAGAAAAGCACGCTCCAAACCCTCACCCTGGCCCGCGAGCTCGCCGCCCGCACCGGCGCCGGCTTCAACATCGCGGTCATCGGCCAGGGCGTGGGTGCTATCGCCAGCCAGCTCACGACCTACGGCGCCGAGCGCGTCCTCGTCGTCGACGACGCGAAGTACGCCCACTACCTCGCGGAGACGACCTCGAAGGCCGTCGCCGCGCTGGCCAAGCAGACCGACGCGAGCTTCGTGCTCTCGTCGACCAGCAGCACGGGCAAGGACCTGCTCCCCCGCGTCGCCGCGCTCCTCGGCCAGGGCATGGTCGCGGACTGCGTCGGCCTCGCCGGCGAAGGTGCCGCGCTGCTCTACAAGCGCCCGATGTATGCCGGCAACATCATCGCCACCGTCAAGGTGAACACCCCCGGCGCCGTCATCAGCGTCCGCGGCTCCGAGTTCTCCGCCGCCCAGCCCTCAGG
>CAZNZH010000856.1:0-2607 GCA_964577445.1 uncultured Myxococcales bacterium | reverse complement strand
TTTGCCGCAGCGGTTCTGGGACGCCGAGGCGCCCGAAAGCGCCCGGAGCCGCCGAATCATCTATTCACTACAGGCTCCTAGCCAACCACCCCCTCGCGTGATTCCATCGCGCCGCCTCGCCGGTCTCCCCCGAATACCACCACAGGACCCACCCTCTGACGAGCGACGCGCCCCAAGGCCCCGGGCCGCGCAAGACCCGCTTCGAGCGCTCGCTCGCGCTCTTCGCCGAGGTCCGCTCCGGTGAGGGCCTGCTGGTCGCCGTGCTCGCCGTCGATGTGTTCCTGGTCCTGGTCGCCTACTACCTCATCAAGGTCGTGCGTGAGCCGCTGATCCTCGTGGGCGGCGGCGCCGAGCTGAAGAGCTACGCGGCCGCTGGGCAAGCGCTCCTGCTCGTCGGCGTCGCGAAGAGCGTCGACGTCATGGCCCGCCGCTTCGGCCGCCTCCGCCTGATGGCGACCTCCTGGCTCTTCTTCGCCGCCAACCTCGTGGCCTTCTTCTTCCTGGCCCACGCGCAGGTGCCGATCGGCTTCGTCTTCTTCTTGTGGGTCGGGATCTTCAGCGTCGTCGTGCTCGCCCAGTTTTGGAGCTTCGCCAACGATCTCTACACGCCCGAGCAGGGAAAGCGCCTCTTCGCCATCGTCGGCATCGGCGCCAGCGCGGGCGCGGTCGTCGGGTCGGCGCTGGCCGGGCTCATCCTCGACGCCAACAAATCCGCGGACTCCCAAGACGGGTCGATCTACCGCCTGATGCTCTACGCCGCGGGCGTGCTGATGGTCGCCCTCGCGCTGACCGCCTTCGCCGACCGCCACGCCACCGGCCGCCCGGCCGCCGCGTCAGCCCCACCCCCGCCCGAGGTCATCGGCGGCGACACCGCCCTGAGGCTTATCCGCCGCGACCGCTACCTGTGGCTCATCGCGCTCCTGGTCCTGCTGCTCAACTGGGTCAACTCCACCGGCGAGTTCGTCTTGGGCCGCATGGTGGAAGCCGCCGCCCGCGATGCCTCCGCGGCCGCCTGGACCTCCGGCGCCGCCGCCGCCACAGCCGTCGAGGCCACCTTCCGGTCCGGCTTCGAGGAGTCCTACATCGGCGACTTCTACGCCGAGTACTTCACCTGGGTGAACGCCCTGGGCGTCTTCATCCAGCTCTTCTTGGTGAGCCGGGTGCTGAAGTACGTCGGCGTCCGGGTGGCCATCCTGGTGCTGCCGACCGTCGCGCTCCTGGGCTACAGCGCGCTCCTCGCCCTCCCCGTCCTGGCGGTGATTCGCGTCGCCAAGACCACCGAGAACGCCCTGGACTACTCGCTTCAGAACACCACCCAGCAGGCGCTCTTCTTGGTGACGAGCCGCGCGGCCAAGTACAAGGCGAAGGGCTTCATCGACACCGTGATGAAACGCCTCGGCGACGTCCTGCAGGCCGGCGTCGTCTGGCTCGGGAGCACGCTGGCCTTCTCGACGAGCGCCTACGCGGCCATCGCGATGCTGCTGGGCACCGCCTGGCTGTTCGTCGCCCTCGCCATCGGACGCGAGTACCATCGACGGGAGCGCGCCGAGCCCGACGCCACCCGTTGACCCTGTGAGCGGCCGCGCACGCCTCGTCGTTGCGCGCGCCGTGCGCGTCGGGCACGCTCGGCCCCCCCGCCGTTCAGGAGGCTCGGGATGAGCGACAGCACCGCCGAGAGCACCGACATCGCCGCCGCCGAGCCGCGCGACCGCGTCATCCGCGGCATGACGAACGACGGCGCCTTCCGCGTCATCACCCTGCGCACCACCGACACGGTCCAGGCCGCCATGGACGCCCAGAAGGTGCGCGGCGCCCTGGCGCGACCCTTCGCCGAGCTGCTCACGGCCTCCGTGCTGGTGCGCGAGACGATGTCGCCGGGCCTGCGCGTGCAGCTCATCCTACAGGGCGGCGCGGGCGGTTCGATCATCGCCGACTCGCGCCCTGAGGGGCTGACCCGCGGCCTCGTTCAGAACCCGCCCGACGGCGCGGCGCTGACCCTGGACTCCCGGGCGGTGTTCAAGGCCATGCGCGTCATGCCCAACGGGTCGCTCCACCAGGGCATCATCACGGCCGAAAACGACGAGGGGATCTCGGGCGTCCTCATGCGCTATTTCCAGGTCTCCGAGCAGGTCACGTCGATGGTGGCCGTGGGCGCCGTGGTCGAGGGCGCGCACGTGGTCGCCGCGGGCGGCTACATCGTGCAGTTGCTGCCGGAGCTGACCGAGGCGCCGCTGGCGGTGATGACCGAGCGGCTCGAGGAGTTTCGCTCCTTCGGCGCCGTGCTGCGCCAGACCGCGGGCGACCCGACGCTGCTGATGTCGGAGCTGCTCTACGGGTTCCCGTACACGACGCTGGACGACACCGGGATCCACTTCGGCTGCGTGTGCAGCGCCGAGCGGCTGGTCGGCGCGCTGGCGACGCTCGGCCGCGAGGAGCTCAGCAGCATCGTCGCGAAGGGCGAGGTGATGGACGTGGCGTGCGATTTCTGCGGCCGCGAGTACAAAGTCGGCCCCGAGCTGCTGCGCCCGCTCCTCGACGCGCCGAGCTGAGAAGGTGTCCCCATATTCGGACCGAGCGGGGCGCCAGCGACGTCTTTTCAGGGGCTTA
>CAZNZH010000855.1:0-2608 GCA_964577445.1 uncultured Myxococcales bacterium | reverse complement strand
TCCACCGAGAAAGGCCCGCAACTTCAACGAGTTGCGGGCCTTTTGCTTTTGGGGGTCTCCCCTCCCCGGCCGCCATGGTGCACTCATGGTGCAGTTGCTGCACACGACACCTCACCGCGCGTGGTAGCGTTGCACCACGCGAACGGAGGCGGTCATGGCGAGCATCCAAGCACGTTTGAAGCAGCCCGACGGGACGTGGCGCACGCTCAAGGGCGACGAGTTGAAAGATCCGACCCTGACCCGCAACGCGACGTGGCGCACGATGGTCCGGCTGAAGGGCCACCCGGCGCAGACTGAGAGCTTCGAGCGCAAGCGCGACGCTGAGCAGTGGGCGCAGCGGACCGAGGCCGCCATTCGCGAGGGCCAACGTTTCCCTGAGCGCGCCGCCAAGCGCCGCACGGTCGACGACCTGCTCAAGCGTTACCTGGCCGAGAAGTGCCCGGGGCGCAAGGACGCGCAGACCCGGAAGCAGCAGGTCGGGTTCTGGCGCGAGCAGATCGGGCACCTCGCCCTGGTCGACCTCACCCCCAGCCTGATCAACAAGGCGGTCGCTGAGCTGCTCGCGACCCCGACGCGCTACGGACGCGAGCGGTCACCCGCCACCGCGAACCGCTATCTCGCCGCCCTGTCGCACGCGCTGAGCGTCGCGGTGAAAGAGTGGGAGTGGCTGGATTCGTCGCCCATGGCTCGGGTCACGAAGCAGCGGGAGCCGAGGGGGCGCACCCGCTACCTCGACGACGGGAAGCACGGGACCGACGAGCGCGCCCGCCTGCTCGCCGCCTGCGCCGAGGGGCCGGCCTACCTGCACCCCGTCGTGATGCTCGCGCTGGCGGCCGGGATGCGCCGCGGCGAGATCCTCGGCCTGCGCTGGCATGACGTCGACCTCGCGACGGGCGCGCTGACCCTGTGGGAGACGAAGAACGGCGAGCGGCGGGTGGTGCCTGCGACGGGCGCGGCCCTCGACGTGCTGAAAGCCTGGGGCAAGGTCCAACCGATAGACCGAACCGAGCACGTCTTCGCCGGGACTTCGAGCTTCCACCACGCCTTCGATCGCGCTGTGGAGCTGGCCGGCATCGAAGACTTCAACTTCCACGATCTCCGCCACACCTGCGCCTCGCACCTCGCCATGAACGGCGCGCCGCTGCTCGATATCGCCGCCATCCTGGGCCACAAGACCCTCGCCATGGTGAAGCGCTACGCCCACCTGTCGCCAACCCACCTGCGCGGCGTGCTGGAACGGATGACCACCGCGGTCGACGGGGGTGGTCATTGAGCGACAGCGGACCTTGGAAGTGGCCGCCCTCGAAAGGGGGCGTGCGCGTTCCGAGCATCGCGTTGCCCCGGCTGCTGTCCCCGGTCCCGGATCTTGGCGCTGGGATCGGGGAGGCGCTGGCTGGGTTCAGGCGGCAACAGGCCGCCATCGCCGAGGTCGGCCGCAAGATCGGCGAGCCTGCGCGCCAACTACGGCTCGCCATCGGCACCTATAGGTCCGAGATTTGGCCCCGACGCGTCAAGTTAGCCGCAGCGTTTGGGTGGCAGCCGGACGACATTCTGAGGATGGACCTAGTGGACCTGCGCGAGTACATCGCGCTCGCCGAGGATTACCCCGACGCTTTGGGGCGGATGCGTGCGTTTGGTTGGACAAGCGTCGCGCCAGATCCCGGCGGCGCCCGGGAACTCCGCGACTGGCTCAGGTACACGCTGGAAGAGCGACAGCTCGGGAAGTTGGCAGCGTTACCCAAGCCGGCACCCCGCGGCCCCGCAGGGCAGCGGGCCCCCGTGCCCGGCGATCTTTCCCGTCGGGAGCGCAAGATGTTGTCCGAAGCCCGAGAAGCCCTCGCCAGCGACCCGAGCGTCTGGCACGTCAAAGGTCAGTCCGCGGGACGGCCGATTCACTATCAACTCGCCAAGCGCACGGGTGCTATGCGGGACGCCTTCCGACCCCACGCGCGGCTGGGCAAAGCGATCGAACCCGAACTAGGCGCGCTCTGGCTGGGCTTGTTCGGCGAGCCGCGGCCGCACTAGCGCAACTCCTACTGCGACGGGCGTTATCGCGGGACGCGGCATGGTGCAATTGCACCATGACTGCACCATCGCACCGTGGCGAGACGATCACTCAGCCGGCACCGTCGACTCCAGACACAACGCGGCCCCGAGCCGCCCTGCCTGGAGTTGAGCAATGTTGGTACTCGAAGATCCCACCCCGTCGGCCGCCACCCGTCTGATCCCCGTCGTCGACTGGTCGAAGTTCCACCCCTGGCCCTCCACCGCCGGGATCCGCCACCTCGCCTTCCACCGGGAGGCCAACGGCGCGGGCGAGTGGATCGTCATGGTGGGCCGCCGGATGCTCATCGACGAGGCCGCCTTCCTCGCCTGGGCGCGCCGCGGCGTGTCCACCCCGGAGGCCGTGTCGAAGGCATCCAAGCGCGCCGCTGGCCGCAACGGGGGTGCATGATGCGGCGGGGCATCTTCGCCGAGGTCGGCGAGCGGCTCGATGTGCGCGACGTCGCGGAGGGCGCGGGCCTGACGCGACGTCGCCTGGACTTCGACTGCCCGGCCTGCTCGGGTCGCCTCAAAGCGCGCTCTACCGACGGGCGGGGGTGGTACT
>CAZNZH010000854.1:0-2613 GCA_964577445.1 uncultured Myxococcales bacterium | reverse complement strand
AGAGCGAGTAGTCGACGAAGCCTACGGTCAGCGTGTGTTGGGTGGCCTCCTCGAGGATGCCGATGGCCAGTGGGCCGCGGCCGCCGCCGAGCACGGTCAGGCTGCCGCCGATGACGCAGCCCCAAAACATCGCGAAGAAGAGCCCGCGGCCCATGTTGGACTCGGGTTTGGGGAGGTCCAGGGCGCGGGCGATGTCGCGGACGATGGGGAAGACCATGACCGCGACGGCGTGCTCGCTCATCACGGTCGAGCCCGCGGCGCAGAGCAGGAAGATCGAGAGGATGAGGCGTCTGGGGGTGCCGCCGAAGCGGCGGACGAAGCCGGTGGCGGCGCGCTCGGACAGGCCCGTGGCGCTCATGGCGGCGGAGAGCATGAAGGCGCCCAGGATGAAGAAGACGACCTTGGAGCCGAAGAACGCGTAGGTCTCGCGGGCGCCGAGGATGTCGAGCATCGGGACCAGCGCGATGGCCAAGAGGCTGGTGATGGCCAGGGGCAGCAGCGCGGTCGCGTAGAGGGTGGCGCAGAGGGCGAAGACGCAGAGCGTGCCCCAGCCCTGGATGGTGAGGCCCTCGGGCGGGTCGAGGCTCAGCAGGACGGCGAAGATGCCGAGGAGCAGGCCGATCCAGAGCTGCCGCCGTAGCCGGCTGATCAGGACGATGGCGATGGGGCGGCGATCGATCTCGTAGCGGGCATCGGCCATGGAGGACGCTAGGACTGCTCGACGCGGCGGACGCGGAGGTGGCGGCGCAGATCGCTGAGCACGGTCGAGGTGCGGCGGCCGACCCGGCTGCCCATGACGCGCACCTGAAGCGAGGTCCAGACGCTGTCGTCGTTGGCGAAAAAGCGCCCCTCAAGCGGCGTGGTCACGATGGCGATGTCGCGCACGAGGTTGAGGCTGAGCTTTTTGGCGCGGACGGCGCCGTAGAGGTGGGTGTGTAGGGCGATCAGCTCGTCGAGGGTGGGCTCGAAGAGCTCGAGGCCGGCGTCGCCGCGCATGTCCCGGCCCTTGAATGGGCGGTAGATCGGCAGGACCGGCAGCACGCCGAGATCGGTCAGCGCGGAGATGCCCGCGTGGGTCGACTCGATGGGCTCGAGGCCGACGATGAGGTGGCAGGTCACGCCGCCTGACGGGAACACGGTCGCGGCGTAGGCGAGGGCGTCGAGGAAGCGCGCGCGGCCCATCTCGCGGGCGGGACCCGGGCAGATGCGCTCGAAGCGCGCGGCGTCGAAGATCTCGAGGTTGTAGCTGATGGCGTCGACGCCCATGGCGTAGGAGCGGTCGATCCAGGCGTTGTCTTGGGGTGGCAGCGCGTCCACGGCCACCAGGATGTCGAAGTGCTTCTTGATCGCGGCGACGTAGGGCTCGAGGAAGGTGACGCCGCCGTCGGGGGTGCCGAGGTGGCCGACCGAGAGGTAGACCATGTCGATGGGGTTCTCGGCGCGGGCGATGCGGATGGCCTCGAGCACGTCGTCGACCGGGACGCCGGCGTGGGTCGCGACAGCCTGGCCGACGCCGCAGAAGCGGCAGCGGTCGAGATCGGTGAGGAAGGTGCAGCGGTTGCTGGGCGACAGCGCCAGGTAGGGCCCGTGAACGGTGCCGATGCGGCCGTAGGGGATGCCTGTGGAGGTGCTGTGCTTGAAAAACGTAGATGGTTTGCGTAGTTCGACGCGGCAAGTCAAGGTCGGGTCGCCGTCGGCGCGGATCGTGAACGCGTCGTCCACGCACTCCAGCGCGTAGGGCGTGGTGGCCATCATGCTGCCGGTGGTCGGCACGGACGCCCAGGTGCCGCCGGGCAGGACGAGGTCCACGTCGCCGGCGCTGCCGAAGAGCGCGTGGCCGGTCACGCCGTAGTCGCCGTTGAGTTGGTCGCGCACGCTCTTCGGCACGCGCAGCCCGCGCATCATCAACTCGAGCTTCAGCAAGCCCGGGTTGGCCAGGATCTGCGCGTAGACGCTCACCCGGCCTCCTCGCTGCCGCGGATGTCGCCCTGGCGGTGGGACTCCACGAAGGAGGCGCTGGCGTCGTCGAAGCGGAAGCTCCGGTAGCCGCGCACCCCGTCCGCGTGGGCGTTCAGCACCACGTACTCGACCCCGGGGTAGCGGGGTTCGAGCGGATCCGCCTCGTCGAAACGCGGGGCCAGCGCCTGCTCGATGTCCTCTTGGGAGAAGTACGCGCCGAAGCCGCAGTGGCTGTGAAAGATGGCGACCAGTCGCCGGCCGGCGCGCTCCTGCTCCACGATCTTCAGGGGGTTCAGGATGTACGCGATCTCGGCGGTGCGCGGGTAGGTCTCGGGGTCGAGGCGGTGGTACTTGTCGGCGAGATTTTCCAGCAGCAGCGCGTGGGCGCCGTCTTCGCCCTCGACCAGCAGGCCGCAGCACTCGCGCGGGTACCAGGCCATCGCGTGGGCGTCGACCTGGGCGCGGAGCTCCGGGTCGGCGAGGAGGTCGGAGGCGCTCAGCATCGCCGCCACCGTGTGTGGACGTCGGGGAGATTCCAGTGGGGGTGCGGGCCGGCGCCCGACAGCTCGACCAGGGCGGAGAGGGCGGCCATGGAGCCGACCAGCCGCGTGTCGGGCTCCGCGGCCTCCAGGCTTAGATCCGCGGGGCCCTCGG